>CAYTJS010000055.1:0-15809 GCA_964438115.1 uncultured Iamiaceae bacterium | reverse complement strand
AGACACGGCAGACTCAGGAAGGGCCATCGGTTGCTTCTCCTCATGGTGTGCAGTTGGCGCTACACACCGAGAATCACGCCGATGGCCCCACTAGGTGGGGGATCCTCCCGCTGCCCCCAATCCCCACCACGTCATGGGACGCCCCTCGCACGAGCAGTCAGGACCGGGTCCGGAGGCTGACGCTCGGGTCCCACCGGCAACATGCCTTCCCACGTCCCTCCGGACGTTGTCGCCGGTGGGACCCGTGCGTTGGCGACCCTATCGGTCGTGGCCGGCCCAGATGAACAGAAACTGACTGCTCGCTCATGATCTGGGCCGCCCGACCTGGGTCATCCGGCCCGTTCCGGCCCTGACCGTTCAACACCACTCAGCGCCCCGCCGATGGGCGACATCGACGAACTGCGTCCCGACCGGGGCCGCAGCGGAAGCAACAAGCGGAAGGGGTTCCCCCCAATGAGCAATTTCAGCAGCAAGGCGGTCATCGCCGCCCTGCTCGGCCTCGTCGGCCTGGCTGCGACCGTGGCCTTCGCCGCCTGGACCACCAACGGTTCCGGCGACGGCTACGCCCGTGCCGAGTCGGCGCAGGCCCTGACCACCGTCGATGTGTCGGCCAGCACCACCGCCACCCTCTATCCGGGGGCCACCGGTGACCTGCGTCTGCGCATCAACAACCCCAACCCGTACCCCGTACGGGTGACCCAGGTGAACGGCAACGGCACGATCACGTCCAACCAGGGCGCGGCGTGCAACGCCTCCACCGGTGTCAGCTACGCCAACCAGACCGGTCTCACCCTGGACGTCCCGGCCAACAGCGCCTCGACGTTCACCCTGACCGGCTCGGTGTCCATGAGCAACGCCTCCGACACCACCTGCCAGGGCGCGGTCTTCACCGTGCCCGTCGCGCTGGTCGGCGCCAGCAACGCCTGATCCCGGCGTTCGGGGGGTCGGCCCTGGGCCGGCCCCCCGACCACGGGTCGACCCTCGCGCGCTACGCCCCCCACCACCGGATCGATCGACGATGACCACAGCCCGCCGCCGGGTGGCCCTGCTCGTCGTGGCCGCCGCCCTCGCCGCCGCCTCCCCGGCCTTCGCCGCCTGGGTCGCCGGCGCCAGCGGCTCGGCCTCGGGCCGGGCCGACCAGGTCCTCACCCCCGCCGCCCCGACGGCCGCGGCGGTGGGCACCACCGTGAACCTCTCCTGGACGGCGACCACCCTGGCCTCAGGCGCTCCCGTCACCGGCTACCGGGTCGAGCGGGTCAACACGGTGACCTCGGCCGTGGTCGCCGCCACCGGTGGGTGTGCCGGCGCCGTCACCGGCCTGTCCTGCACCGAGACCTCGGTGCCCCACGGCACCTGGCAGTACCGCACCGCAGCCGTGCGGGGCGCCTGGGTGGGCCCGACCAGTCCGTCGAGCGGCACCGTGACCATCGACACCCTGGCCCCCACCATCAGCACCGCGATGCTGGCCAAGGCGACCGGCTACCTCACCGGGGCCATCCGCCAGGGCGGCACCTACTACGTCTACGCCAACGTGACCGACCCCGGTACGCCGGCCACGGGCGTGTCCACCGTCCGGGCCAACGTGTCCACCATCACCACCGGGGCCACGAACCTCACGCTCACCGCCGGCACCTACACGGTGGGCGGGGTGAGTTACGGCTACCGCACCGCCCTGCAGACGGCGACCAACCCCCAGGCCGCTGGGGTCCGGACCTTCACCGTCACCGCCACCGACGTGGCCGGCAACTCCTCGGGCGCGGTCTCCTTCGGCGCCACCGTGGACAACACCCAGCCGGCGGCCTCGGCCGTCGACGTGATCAACGGCGCCAGCACGGCGGGGCGGGCCGAGACCGGCGACCAGGTCAGCTACACGACCACCGAGCGACTCGACCCCGAGTCGGTCCTGAGCGGCTGGACCGGGGCGGCCACCACCGTCACCGTCCGGGTGGTCAACAACGGCGGCGGCGACCGGGTCCAGATCTACAACGCCGCCAACACGACCCTGTTGCCCCTCGGCACCATCCGTCTGGGCAACACGGGTTACGTGACCGCGACCCGCAACTTCACGAACTCGACGATGGTGCAGGTGAACGGCATCATCACCATCACCCTGGGGACGCCCAGCGGGGCCGTGGGCACGGTCACCACCGGCTCGGCGGCCCAGTGGACCCCGGTGGCCACCCCCTACGACGCCGCCGGCAACGTCATGACCACCACCTCGGTCACCGACTCCGCCACCGACGTCCAGTTCTGACCCCGACGGTCTGAGCTGGAGGGAACAGGGACCGGAATCCGGACCGTATTCCCTCCAGAGAACGCGGGTCGAGCGGTCTAGGCGGCGGTGGTGGGCGGGGTCGGTGGGGTCGTCGGGGCGGGGGCGAGCGTCGTCGAGGGTGGGGTCGCGGCGGGCAGGGTCGTCGCTGGTGCCGTGGTCGGAGGGCTGGTCGTGGGTGGGGCCGTGGTCGACGGCGCGGGCGCGGGCGGGGGTGGCGGCGGCGGTGGCGGATGGGCGGCCCGGAAGAGGAACAGCACCGCCTGGGCCCGGGTGAGCGGGTCGCCGGGGCGGAACCGGCCGTCGGGAGTGCGCACGATCCCCTGGGCCACCGCCCACCGGGCGGCGCGGTCGAGGGTCGGGCCCACGTCGACCAGGCCGTGCGGTGGCAGCGACCCGACCGGTGGGGTCCCCGCCGACCGGTAGAGCCAGCGCAGGGCGTCCCCGCGGGTCACCGGGGCCGACGGGCGGAACCGGCCACCGGGCGCCACGCCGGTGATGCCCTCGGCCCAGCCCCAGGCCACGCTCGTGCGGGCCCCTCGGCCCACATCGGGCCAGGTCCCGCCCCCGACGGTCGGCCGTCCGGCCTGGCGCCACAGCGCCCGCAGGAGGCCGAGGCGCGAGAGCGTCGGGGCGATCCCGCCCACCTCGAGGCGGAAGGTGTCGTTGGCGAAGCCGTCGACCAGGCCCTGATCGGCCACCCAGCGCACGGCGGCGGCGGCCGGATGGGCGTCGGCCACGTCCCAGTAGGGGCCGGTCGTGAGGGCGGGGTCACAGCCCCGGACGGCCTGGGCGGCCAGGCGCCCCAGGCCGCGCTGGCCGCGGGGATTGAGGTGCAGCAGGTCGGCCCGGAAGATCCCGTCGCCGGCCAGGCGGGTCCAGGCCTCGTAGTGCACGGTGTGGGCCCCGGGGACGGCGTCGACCTCCTGGCGCAGGATGCGGTTGAAGGCCCGGGCCCGGACGTTGATGCCCGGGTAGGCGATGTTGCCGCCCGGCTTCTGCTCGAACCAGCGGACGCAGTCGGCGTGGCGGAGCAGGGTGTGGGTGAGTTCGCGCACCTGCCGGCGGAACTGTTCGGGGCTGGTGCCCCAGTAGGCGTTGCCGGTCCCCAACTCGACGAGGACGATGTCGGGGCCCGCCGCCGCCGCCACCGCCTCGACCAGGGCCGGGCCCAGCTTGCCGATCGTGGCCGAATCACGGGTGACGTACCAGGTGATCCGGTGGGTGGCCTCCACGGCGGCGCGGATGGCGTGGCGGGACTCGTCACCGATGGAGTCACCGGCCACGGCGACCGTCGGCGGGGCCGCGCCGGCCGGGGTGGCGATCCCCAGCAGGACGGCCAGGGTCAGCCCGACGACGACGGCGACCCGCCCCCGGCTCATGCCGTCCGGCAGGTGAGGAAGGCCTCGGCGTGGCGGTCGGGTCCGAGGCCGCCCTCGGCGGCGGTGGCGGCGGTCCAGCCCCGGATGAGGGTCGCCACGTCGGTCGAGCCGGTCTGGCTCTCGTGCGCCTGTAGGGCGGCGATCTTGGCGTCGAGGGTGTCGGTGACGTCGACGTACCGGTCGACGGTGGGGTGGGCGAAGACCCACACCTCCTGCACCGTCCAGGCCTCGTGGCCCTCGGCGGCCAGCTCGGGGTGGGCGTGCGGGTTGCGGGCGTCGGGGTAGACGGCCTGGAGCGTGGCCTCGCCGGCGGCGAGGTGGTCGGGGTGGCTGGCGAAGATCCGGTCCCAGCGGCGCTCGGGCGACTGGCAGAGCACCAGCTCGGGTCGGACCACCCGGATCACCCGGCTCAGGGCGGAGCGCAGTTCGAGACTGACCTCGAGCCGGCCGTCGGGGAACCCGAGGAAGCGGACGTCGGTGACGCCCACGGCGGCGGCCGCCGCCTGCTGCTCGGCCCGGCGCAGTGGTCCGGCGCCGGCCCGGCCGACGTGGTCGGGCACCTCGCCGGCGTCGCCGTCGGTGACGACGGCGTAGGTCACGGCGCAGCCGGCGGCGACCAGGCGGGCCACGGTGCCGGCGGCGCCGAAGTCGACGTCATCGGGGTGGGCGCACACGACCAGGGCCCGCTCGGGGACCCGGGGTTTCTCGTCGCCGACGGTCGACAGCGTGATCACGCCGCCAGCGTAGGGATCAGCAGGACGCGGGGGTGTACGTCGTGGTGGCGGGCGCCGAGCGCCACGAGCCGTCGGTGGCGTAGACGCGGTAGGTGTAGGTGGTCCCGGCGACCAGGGGGCCGTCGGTGAAGGCCACGGCCGTGGCCGGCAGGGTGGTCGAGGACTGCAGCGTGGTGCCCACCCACCGCTCGACGACGTAGCCGTCCACCGTGCCGCTGGTCGACGGGGTCCAGGTCAGGTCGGCGAAGGGCGAGCCGGTCGGGGGCCGCAGGGCGACGGCCTGGGCCGCGCCGGTGCCGAAGGCCGAGGTGACGGTGGTGGTCCTCGTACCGGTGGCCCCGGTGGTGGCGATGCGCTGGTCGGCGGCGGTGGCCAGGACCTCCACGACGTTGCCCTCGTCCACCTCGGTCCGTTCGTAGCGCTTGGTCATCCCTGCCGGCGCGGTCGCCGGTCCGTGGTTGTTGCCATAGAGCCCGACCAGGGACAGGAGCATGCTGTCGGTCACCGTGGTGGACACCGATGGTGCCGAGATCGACGTGCCCGAGGTCGTGGTCGTGGCGCCGCCGTGGGCGGCGACCGGGGCGACGGTGTCCGCACCGCGATAGGCGAGGATGGCCCCTGCCGCCTGTTGGCTCGTGTCGCCGGTCAGGTTGGTGAAGGTGTGGGTCGCCGGCTCCGAGGCGGTGGCCACCCGCCAGAGCACGGCGGCGGTGATGTGGGCGTTGTCGGCGTCGGTGCGGATCGTCGACCAGCCTGACGGGGCCGTGAAGGCGGGGTTGGCGCCGAAGCTGTGGCCGTGGAGCACCACGTGGGCGATCAGCACGTCACCGGCGGCCACCCCGGCGGGGGTCACGAGCGTGAGGCTGCCGGCATTGCCATTGGGGGCCGTCCCGGGCAGCCCCGTCGCCACCAGCTGGGGCCGGATCGGCCGCAGGGCGACCGTCTGCACGACCGACGACCCGTTGTCGGCCGAGGCGAAGGTGCGGGTACCGGTGGCCCCGACGGCCGCCCGGTTCTCGTCGGCCATGGTGACCAGGCACTGGTTACCGGCGTTGATCTCGTAACGCTTGGTCATTCCCGTCGGGGCCGTGACCGGCCCGTTGGCCCGCTGGCCGAGCAGGGCCAGCAGCTTGGTCCCGGCCATGGTCGTGGTCACCGACGGGGCCACGATCGAGGAGTCGCCGCCCGGGTAGGTGGTGGCGGCGTGGGCATCGACCGGGTTGGTCCGGTCCACGCCCCGGTAGGAGGTGATGGCCCCGGTGCCCTCGCGGTTGGTGTCGCCGGTGGTGTTCACGAAGGTGTAGGTGGCCGGCTCGCTGGCGCCGGCCAGCTTCCAGAAGACCCCCTGCATCTCGTGGTTGGTGTCGTTGTCGACCCGGATCGTCGTCCATCCCGACGGGGCCGTGATCGTCCCGACGAAGTCGTGGGTGTGGAAGTCGACCTGGGCGATGAGGACGTCGCCGGCCTGGGCCCCGAGGGGCCGGGGGATCGTCACCGAGGCGCCGGTCGTGGTGTCGGCGGCGGTGGTCGAGCCGGTGGCGGTGATGGTGCTGACCCCGGAGCAGCCGGCGGCGGTCAGCCCCAGCCCGGTGGGGGCGGCCAGGGTCCCGGCGCCGAAGGTGCTGCCCGGGTTGGCCGTGGTGTCGGTGAAGGCGGCCCAGGCCGTGCGGCTGCTGGCCAGGAACACGCCGGCGACGCCGACGGCGGTGAGCTCGGCGCCCCGGCGCAGCACCAGCCGCCGCGACACCAGGACGGGCCCGTGGGCGGCGATGTCGTCGCGGAGGTCGTCGAGGGCCTGGCGGGCGGCGGCGGGCAGCGCCGGGCGGGGCCCGACCGGCACCGGCCCCCGCCAGGGGTCGTGCTCGTCGAGCAGGGCGTAGCGGGTGACCCCGATGGCGGCGATCACGACGGCGGCAAAGACGGTGAACGGCAGCCAGTCACCGAGGCGCCACCACAGCACCGGCAGGCCGGCCCGGGGTACGAGGACCTGGCCCACCCCGGTGACGGCCCCGGCCTCCACGGCGTTGCTGTCGATGACGGCGTTGGCGTCGCCCTTGGTGCGGATCTCGCCGTCGTCACCGATCTCGGCGATGCGGTGGAGCACGGTGCCGCCCCCGTCGGGGTCGACGAACTGGATCACCTGGCCGGGCGCCAGCTCCTGGGAGTGGTACGGCTCGAGGACGACGAGGTCACCGGCCCGGATGGTCGGCCCCATCGACCCCGAGGCCACGAGTACGGGGGCCGACCCGTGCCAGGCGCTGGTGGCGGCGGCCCAGAGGACCAACCAGCCGAGGGTCGAAGCGACGAAGAGGCCGACCAGGCCCGCGGCGAACCGGCTGGTCGATGCGGATCGCGCCCGGTCGCCCACCGTCGCCTCGTCGCCCGATCGCCTGCGCCCGGAGGCGTCAGACGTTCTGGGCCTCCCAGGTGAACGCGGCGTTGGCGTTCAGCCCCTGGGCGGCGTTGTCGTCCTGCAGGGTCACGGTGATCCGGTAGACCCGGCTGCTGGGGTTGGTGGCGCCGTTCCAGCCGGTCAGCCCGTTGACGAAGCTGGTCCGCGTGGAGGCGAAGTTCGACAGCGTGCCCGAGTAGAGGTTCGACCCCTGCTGGAACCCGGTGCAGTTGCCGAACGAGCCCGGCGACCCGGCCTGGCCGATGTCGATCGACAGGTTCAAGTAGGGGGCCAGGGCACCGCTCGCCGCGCCGTACAGCCGAACGTTGGCCGCCAGGCTCCCGGTGTAGGTCACGACGATGCAGTTCGTGCGGCTCTCGGTCGGGGCCAGGTTGCTGACGTTGAACAGCACCTGGGCGCTGTCGTCGTCGGCCAGCTCGACGGTGCCGGCCGAGAACGAGTTGCCGGTGTTGTCGGTGGTGTCGAGGAACGCCGCCCGCGAGCTGGTCATGACCAGCACGCTGACGAAGGCCAGCGACGCCATCATGGCCAGGGCCCGGTAGGCCAGGGCCCGTCGGCTGCGACGGGGGGTCGCGGTGTCGTGATCGGTCATGGCAGGTCCTCCGGGGAACGGTTCGCCACCTCCTTCATCGGCGCGTCGAGGGTCGGTGTGAGTGGGCCATCCGGCCCAACAGGGGGCGAGTCCTCCACTCCGGGCCGACCCGGCCGACGGAGGGGCGGAGGAGGACCCGTCCGTGTCAGCACCCGTGCTCACCGAACCTGCCGCGCCGCCGCCGCCCCCGGTCGTTTCCTCCGCGCCCGTCGCCGAGGGCCGGGGGAGCAGCCTGCTCCGTCGGCTGGTGCCGGCCCTGGGGATCCTCTGCTGGTTCTACCTGAGCGTGGTGGCCTTCCTCTTCGCCTGGGTCGTGATCGTCTGGACCGTCGTCGGCTGGTCGCCGATGGTCATCACCACCGGGTCGATGCAGCCCGCCATCAACCCGGGTGACATCGTCCTGTCGGCGCCACCGGGGGGCGGGGCCGATCTGACGGAGGGCGCCGTCATCACCTTCGAGGACCCCGTCCGCCCCGGTCAGCTCGTCACCCACCGCATCGACACCGTGAATTCCGACGGCTCGTACACCACCCAGGGCGACGCCAACAGCGCGGCCGACTCCTATGAGATCCAGCCCGAACAGATCACCGGGATCGGCCGACTATTGGTGCCGTTGGTGGGCCTGCCGCGGGTCTGGATGGAGGAAGGCCGCCTGGTCCTGCTCGTCGGCTGGGTGCTGGCCACCCTCGGCGCCCTCTGGGGTGCCCTGCACCGGCCTCGGGAGCGTTCGTGACCCCCGCCGCCACGTCGCCCCCGACCTCGGCGGCCTCGGCCACCCGGGTGGTGGTGGTGGCCCTCCGGCGCATGCGCTTCATCGTGGCCGCGCTGCTCTTCATGCAGTTCGCCCTCTACCGGCCCGGCCCCGGCGACCCCCAGCTCCCGCTGCCCCCGGTGGCGATGGGGCTGATCATGGCCGCGCTGGTGGCGGCGATCAGCCTCGTCTCCTACCTGGGCGAGCGCGGTGACGAGCGCCAGCAGCGCATCTCGGGCGTCGTCGAGATCGCGGCCGATGCCGCCCTGGTCATCGCCCTCACCACCGTCTTCGACCTGACCGGCCGCAACATCCTGTGGGTGCTGCTGGTCATCCCGGTGCTGGAGGGGGCCCTGCGGTACCGCCTGAAGGGCGCCATGATCGTGTGGGGGCTGATGTCGGTGGCCTACGTCGGCACCATCCTCCTGACCTCGGGTTCCGACGGCGACCAGTTCCTGGTCGAGGTCGAGCAGGCCGTCGAGCACATGGGCATCGTCCTGCTCATCACCGTGCCCGCCGGCTTCCTCTCCGAGCAGCTGGTGCTCGACATCCGCAAGCAGGAGACCGCCCGGGAGGAGGCCGAGGAGCGGGGCAACCTCCTCGAGGCGGTGGCCGAGGCCGGTCACCGGGTCACCAATCTCGAGGTCGAGGCCGTGCAGGCCGTGACCCGGGCCGCCCTCGACCTGGGCTTCGACCGGGTGGACCTGGCCGTGCACCGCCAGGACGGCTGGGTGGCAACGGGGGCCCAGCCCGTGGAGGGTCCCTTCCTCCCGCCGCCCCCGAGCGCCGGCGGTGGGGCCCTGGCCGCCACCCTGCATTCGTCGCTGGTCATCGAGCGGGACGACGCCGACGAGGCCGAGCAGGCGGACCTCGACACCCTGGACCTGGCCGCGGTCGCCGTCTGCCCGGTCCACGCCTTCGCCGGCAACGTCGCCCTGCGGGCGGGCGTGGTGGCGGGGCGCACCGCCTCGGCCGCCCAGTACGACTGCCTCGAGCTGCTGGCGGCTCAGGCCGGCGTGGCGCTGAAGAACAACGAGCTGGTCGCCCAGCAGCGAGCCATGCAGGAGCAGCTCGAGCACCGCGCCTTCCACGACGGCCTGACGGGCCTGCCCAACCGGTCGCGTTTCCTGCAGCTCCTGGAGGAGGCCCTGGCCCGGCCCGCGCCCGCTGAGGAGCGGGCCGGCGTGCTCTTCGTCGACCTCGACCGCTTCAAGCCGGTGAACGACAGCCTCGGCCACGACGCCGGCAACGAGCTGCTGATCGCGGTGGCCAACCGCCTGGCCCGCTCCGTCAAGGACCGTGACACCGTGGCCCGCCTCGGTGGTGACGAGTTCGTCATCCTGCTGGACACCGTGCGCAGCCTGCAGGAGGCCACCGAGGTGGCCGAGCGGGTGTGCCGGGCCCTCTCCGAGCCGTTCCGGGTGGCCGAGCACGAGGTGGTCATCTCCGGCAGCGTCGGCGTGGCCGTCACCGACCGCCCGTTCGACAACCCTGCCGAACTGGTGCGCCGGGCCGACCAGGCCATGTACCGGGCCAAGGGCTCGGGCCGGGCCCGCTACGCCGTCTACGAGCCGGCCATCGACACCGGCTCGGTGGCCCGCCTCCAGCTCGAGGCCGACCTCCGCTCGGCCCTCCAGCGCGACGAGCTTCGCCTCGCCTTCCAGCCCATGGTCTCGGCCTTCGACCAGCAGATCGTGGCCGTCGAGGCCCTGGTCCGCTGGGATCACCCCCAGCACGGCGCCATCGCCCCGTCCTCGCTCATCCCCATCGCCGAGGACTCCGGCCTCATCGTCGACCTGGGCCGGTGGGTCCTGCAGACGGCGTGCGAGGCCCTCCGTCGGTGGGAGACCGGTCGCACCGCAGGTGCCCTGGCCGTGGCCGTCAACGTGTCGCCCAGCCAGCTCACCCACCGCGGCTTCGTCGGTGACTTCGACCGGATCGTGGGTGAGGCGGGCGTGCGCCCCTCCCGCCTCCTGCTGGAGGTCACCGAGAACGTGGTCGCCCTCGGCGACGAGCTCCTCGGGGTGCTGGGCGCCCTGCGCGAGCGCGGGGCCCGGCTGGCCCTCGACGACTTCGGGGCCGGCCAGACCTCACTGCGGTTCCTGCGGGACCTGCCCCTCGACGTGCTGAAGGTCGACCGCTCCTTCGTCGACGTCATCGACGCCAGCCCCGAGGACGAGGCCATCGTGACCGCCATCGTGCAGCTGGCCCACCGGCTGGGCATCCGGGTCATCGCCGAGGGCGTGGAGCGCGAGGAACAGCTCCAGGTCCTGCGCGGCCTGCGGGTCGATCTGGTGCAGGGCTACCTGCTGCACCGGCCCAAGCCCGAGGCCGAGATCGCCCAGCTGCTCGGGGTCGACACCGTCGCCCCGTTGCCCACCCGGACGGCGGTGGCCTGATGTCACGGCCGCTGCACCAATCCGCCGAGGCGCCCGTCGAGGAGCCGGTCGCGCAGGGCGTCGGGCGCTCCACGGCCCGGGCCCTGGCCACGGCCATCGCCCTGCTCATGATCAGCCTGCTCGTCGTCACCCGGAGTCAGTCCGCCTTCGGCGGCGCCCCGGCCGACGCCGACGCCTCGTTCACGACCGGTGACGTGACCCTGAGCGACGACGACCGGGGCACGACCCTCTTCGACATTCCCAACATGGTCCCCGGCGTGCCGGCCACCGAGTGCATCGCCGTGACCTACGACGGCGACGTCGTGCCCCTGACCGTGCGCTTGGCCGCCGAGGCCCGGGGTCCCCTGGCGCCGGCGCTGCGGGTCCACATCGAGGACGGCACCGGCGGTACCTTCCGCAACTGCGGCGGCTTCGTGCCCGAGGGCGAGACCTTCGCCGGGACGCTGCCCGAGCTGGTCGAGCAGGGCGCTATCGACGCCTTCGCCGTGGACGCGAGCCCCACCACCCGGACCTTCCGGTTCACCTTCGAGCTCGACCCCGACGTCCCCGTCGAGGGCCGGGCCACCGCCGAGGCCAACCTCGAGTGGACCGCCGAAGGGTGAAGGGGAGGGGCGAGGCTTAGTTCCCGAGGGCGGCGTCGAGGCGTTCGAGGAGGGGGCGGCGGAGGATGGCGCGGGTGCGGGTGAAGGCGTCGGCGTGCAGGTCGGCGGCCCAGGCCGTGGCCCGGGCGAGCGTGCGCTCCTCGACCTCGTCGGGGGCCACCACCTCGTCGAGGAAACCGGCGTCTCGGGCCCGCTCGGGGTTGTAGACCTCGGCCAGCTGGACGGCTTCGTTCAGGTGGCGGCGGGACAGCCGCTCGTCGGCCAGGGCCACGGCGAACTCGGGCACGAACAGGCCGATGCGGACCTCGTTGAGCCCCAGCTTGAAGTCGCCGGCGGCACCCACCCGCCAGTCGGCGGTCAGCAGCAGCACCGCCCCCATGGCCAGGGCGTGGCCGGTCACGCCGAACACGACCGGGGCCGGGTGCTCGACCAGGCGCAGGGCCAGGGCGGCCCCCCGGCTCATCAGCTCGACCGTGCGCTCGCCGCCCATGACCGAGAGGTCGAAGCCGGCCGAGAACCGGCCGGGGCGCCCGATGACGGCCAGGGCCCGGGCGCCGGCGGTGTCGTCGAGGGCGGCCTCGACGCCGTCGAGCAGGTCGAAGCCGATGGCGTTGGCCTTGCCGTCGTCGAGGCGGATGACCGCCACGTCACCCTGTCGTTGGCAGTCGACCGTCATGGCCGGCGACGCTAGCCCGCGGTGGGTGCGGCCCAGCCCGCCGCCCGGGCCGCCTCCCGGACCCGCTCGGCGTCGGGGGGCGCCAGACGATGGAGCTCCTCGAGCAGGACCCGGGCCTGGTGCTCGACGGGGCCGAGGTCGACGTCGGCCCGGCGTTCGAGGGCCTCGTCGCGCAGGCGCCCGAGCTGGGTGACGATGACCGCCAGGGTCCAGGGCTGTTCCCGGGCGTGCCAGCGGAGGCTGCCCACGGCCAGGTCGAGGTGGCGGTCGAAGTCCCAGGCCGGCGCCGGCAGGACGCGACGGTCGTCGACGACGAGTGGCCGTGGCGTGAGGTCGCGCACGGCCAGCTCGGTGAGCACCGGGACCATGCGGATGACGACCTCCTCGGCCGTGTAGGGGTCGTTGACGGCGGGGGACAGGGCCCGGGCGGCGATGTCGACGAGCTGCTGGATGCCGAACCCCACGTCGTCCTGCATCGTGCGGGTCGGACCCAGGTCGATCACCGAACGCAGGGCGTCGGCGACCTTGGCGTCGGGGGCGGGCCACACGACGAGGACCGGGTCGTCGACGGTCACGTGGGCCCCGGGGGCCACCTTCAGCACCGCGGTGGTGCCCGGGGGCAGGCAGGACGCGACGGCGGCGGGGACGAACTGCTGGACCCAGCCCGTGATCGGGGCCCGCACGACGAGGGCGTCGGCGGGCGGGGTCGGCGGCGGCTCGGGCGGCGGGGGCTGCACCTCGGGCAGCGGGTACTCCTCGCGGGCGATGGCCACGGACTGGGTGGCCACCCGCTCGGAGATCGACTCGACCTGCAGGCTCCGGGCGGTGTGGTCGATCGAGCCCAGGACGGCGAGCAGGGCGGCGATGGCGAAGATGATGGCGCCGAAGGCCGCCAGCTGGGGGGCGGGCAGCTCGGCCCGGGGACCGACGTCCTCCAGCTCGCGGAGCACCACGATGCTGTAGGTGAAGGTGCCGAAGACGACGCCCATCACCACCTGCTGGAACCGGTCGGCGAGGAAGCGACCCAGCGTGCGGGGCGAATACTGGCTGGAGGCCAGCTGCACGGCGACGAGCGTGAACGACAGGACCACGGCGGCGGCGGTGATGGTGCCGCCGGCGATGGCGCCGAGGATGGTGCGGGCGCTCTCCTGGGTGCTCTCGAGGAACCCGGGCAGGTCGCCGGGCTCGAGGCGGTCGTCGATCTCCGACAGCACCTCGCCGACCACGGCCGAGGCGAGCACGATGACGGCGGGGAGGACGAAGAGGCTGCGGCTGGCCTCGTCGGCCAGGTGGCGGCGGCGGAGCCCGGCGGCGCTCGTGACGTTGCTCACGGGCTGTTCGTAGCACGCCGGACGCAGGGTGCGACGGGGCGTGACAGCATGCCGTCATGGAACCGGAGGACTTCCGCGGAACGGTTGCCCGCTACCACCAAGACGCCGAGGACTGGTGGCCCGACCCGGTGCGGCCGCCCGCCGGCGCCCCCAACGTGCTGCTCGTCGTGCTCGACGACGTGGGGTTCGCCCAGCTCGGCTGTTATGGGTCCGACATCGACACCCCGACCCTCGACGGGCTGGCCGCCGGCGGTCTCCGGTACACCAACTTCCACACCACGGCGCTGTGCTCGCCGACGCGGGCCTGCCTGCTCACCGGCCGCAACCACCACGCCGTGGGCATGGGGCGCATCGTCGAGCTGGCCACCGGCTTCCCCGGCTACGACGCCCGTATCCCGCCCTCGTGCGGCATGTTGCCCGAGGTGCTGGTCCCGGCGGGCTATGCCGCCTGGGCCGTGGGCAAGTGGCACCTGACCCCCGAGGACGAGTTGCACGAAGGGGCGTCGCGGGCCCGCTGGCCGCTCGGCCGGGGCTTCGAGCGGTTCTACGGGTTCTTCGAGGGCGAGACCCACCAGTTCGGCCCCGCCCTGGTCTCGGACAACCACCTCACCCACCAGGCCGTCGGCCCCGAGGACGGCTACCACCTCACCGAGGACCTGGCCGACCACCTCATCCGCTTCGTCCGCGACCTGCGCTCGGCCGATCCCGACAAGCCGTTCTTCGCCTACTTCGCCCCCGGCGCCTGCCACTCGCCCCACCAGGCCCCGCCCGGCTGGATCGAGCGCTATCACGGCCGCTTCGACGGGGGCTGGGACCTCTGGCGGGAGCAGGTCTTCGCCCGTCAGCAGGCCGCCGGTCTGGTGCCCGAGCACGCGGCGCTGAGCGAGCGTCCGGACTGGGTGCCGGCGTGGTCGTCGCTGTCGGCCGACGAGCGCCGGCTGGCGGCCCGCTACATGGAGGCCTTCGCCGCCTTTCTCAGCCACGCCGACGACCAGTTGGGGCGGGTGGTGGCCGCCCTGGCCGAGACCGGCGACCTCGACGACACCGTGATCGTCGTCGTCTCCGACAACGGGGCCAGCTCCGAGGGCGGCCCCGACGGCTCGGTCAACGACCTGCGCCCGTGGAACGGCCTGCCCCGGGGCGTCGACGAGGCCCTGGCCCGCATCGACGACATCGGCGGGCCCGACCTGCACAACAACTACCCCTGGGGCTGGACGGTGGCCGGCACCACCCCGTTCCGGCGCTGGAAGCGCGAGGTCCACGAGGGCGGGGTGGCCGACCCGATGATCGTGCACTGGCCCCACGGCATCGCCGCCCGGGGCGAGGTCCGCCACCAGTACGTGCACGCCGTCGACGTCGGCCCGACCCTGCTCGACCTGGCCGGGGTGGTGCCCCCCGAGGTCATCGGCGGGGTGCCCCAGCGACCGCTCGACGGGGCCTCCTTCGCCGCCACCCTCGACGATGCCACCGCCCCCGACCCCCGCGACACCCAGTACTACGAGATGTTCGGCTGCCGGGCGATCCGCCACGAGAAGTGGAAGGCGGTCGTCTACCACCCGATCCAGGCCGACCGGCCCCCGCTCGAGGACGACACGTGGGAGCTCTACGACCTCGACGCCGACCCCACCGAGACCCGCGACCTGGCCGCCGAGCACCCGGACGTGCTGGCCGACCTGGTCGACCGGTGGTGGGCCGAGGCCGAGCGCAACCAGGTGCTGCCCCTCGACAACCGGCCGTTCTCCGAGTTCGTGCTGGGCCGTCCCCCGGCCGTGCCGCCCCGGCGCCGCTACGTCTACTGGCCCGACACCTCGATGGTCCCCGAGGCCACCGCCGTCAACATCCGCAACCGGGACCACCGCATCGTGGCCGAGCTCACCGTCGCCGACGCCGCCCACCACGTCGAGGGGGTGCTCCTGGCCCAGGGATCGATCTTCGGGGGCTGGTCCTTCCACCTGGTCCGGGGGCGCCTGGTGTACGTGCACAACAACTCGGGTCTGCACCAGGCCCGCATCGAGGCCCCGGTGTTCCTGGGGGCCGGCGACCACCGGCTGGAGATGCGCTTCCACCGCACCGGCGACCACGAGGGTGACGTCACCCTCTGGGTCGACGGCGAGCGCGTGGGGGAGGGGCGGGTGCCCCACCTCACCTTCAACCGCTTCTCGATCACCGGCAACGGGCTGACCTGCGGCCGGGCCGAGGGCGTGCCGCCGTGCAAGGACTACCGGGCGCCGTTCCCCGTCACCGCCACCCTGCACCGGGTCGTGGTCGAGGTCGACGGCGAGCCCTGGCTCGATCCCGAGTCCGAGGCGGCCGACGCCCTCCGGCGCCAGTAGCCCCCGCGGGGGTCAGGAACGCAGCAGGTACTCGCTCATGGCCACCGACCGCAGGCGGGCCATGTCGAAGACCTGCATGGTCGAGTCCATCATCAGGGTGAGGTTCTCGGCGTCGCCCAGGTGGAAGGCGATCAGGTCCTCGACCAGTTCGGGTGATTCCCACGCCTCGTGCACGATGCCGTCGACGGGCGGGGCGCCGGGGGTGAGCGGGTGGACCACCGTGTTGCGGACGTACCGCCACCGGGGCTGGACGGCCTCCGACATGGGCGACTGGTGGCCGTACCAGAACTCCCGGAACGTGCGCTCGTCCCACGCCGGGTTGCG
>CAYTJS010000054.1:0-15934 GCA_964438115.1 uncultured Iamiaceae bacterium | reverse complement strand
CCGTCGAGGCCGGCGAGCGCCTGGGCTTCCTGCCCGGCGACATGATGGCCAAGATCGATCCCTACCTCCGGCCCCTCTACGACGCCCTCTTCGACATGGTGGGGCCGGAGGGCGCCGAGCGCCTGATCGAGCGGGGCACCGTCGAGGTGGCCCCGCTGGCCTTCATGCGGGGGCGTACGCTCAACCAGTCGTTCATCATCCTCGACGAGGCGCAGAACACCTCGCCCGAGCAGATGAAGATGTTCCTCACCCGCATCGGCTTCGGTTCCAAGGCCGTCATCACCGGCGACACCACCCAGGTCGACGTGCAGCACGGCCGCTCCGGGCTCGAGGGCCTCGAGCGCATCCTCACCGACATCGACGGACTCGCCTTCGTGCGCCTCGGGTCGAAGGACGTCGTCCGCCACCGGATCGTCCAGGACATCGTCGACGCCTACGACAAGGCGGCCCGCCAGCAGTGACCGCGGCCCCGGTGGTGGTGGCCCGCGACGAGCAGGACGACGAGCCCGTCGACCTCGACCGGTGGTCGGCGCTGGCCCACGACGTCCTGGCCGCCGAGGGGGTCCTCGGCGAGGTCAACCTCCTCTTCGTCGGCGAGGAGGCCATGGCCGCGCTGAACGAGGAGCACCTGGGCCACGAGGGCCCCACCGACGTGCTCTCCTTCCCGATCGACGGGGCCGACGCCGACGCCGACGGCTTCGTCGGTGACGTCGTGGTCTGCCCGGCCGTGGCCCGGCGCAACGCCCCGGGCCACGCCGGCACCTACGACGACGAGCTGGCCCTCCTCGTCGTCCACGGCCTGCTGCATCTCCTGGGCCACGACCACGCCGAGGCCGACGAGGCGGCGGTCATGCGCGAGCGTGAGCGGTTCCACCTGGCACGATGCGGGTCGTGAGCACCAGGGCGGACGAGCCCCCGAGTCCCAGCGACGACGCCGGGGAGGAGGGGCGGCGGTGAGCACCGGGGAGCTGCTGGCCCTCGGCGGGTCGATCCTGCTCGTGGCGGTCTCGGCCGTGCTGGCCGTGGCCGAGACGGCCTTCACCCACCTGGGTCGGGGTCGGGCCGAGGCCATCGACAACGCCCGAGCGGGCAAGGGCCGTGACCGCGACGAGGCCAACGGCAACGGCGAGGCCCCCGACCCGTCCAAGGCCGGCGTGCTCGTCGGCCTCCTCGCGCGCCGCAGCCAGATCCTCAACCCCGTCCTGTTCCTGCTCCTCCTCTGCCACCTGGCCGTGGCGACCATCGTCGCCGTGCTGGCCTACGAGCACTGGGGCGTGTCCGGCGTGCTGATCGCCCTGGGCGTCGAGCTGGTGGTCCTCTACGTCGTGGCCGAGGCCGCCCCCAAGACCTGGGCCCTGGAGCACACCGACGACGCCGCCGTGCGCGTCGTGCCGGTGGTGCGGGGCCTGGCCGCCATCGCCCCGCTGCGCTGGGTGCTGCGGGTGCTCAACGGGATGGCCAACGTGCTGGCGCCCGGGGCCGCCCGCAAGGAGGGCCCGTCGGTCTCCGAGGAGGAGCTGCTGGCCATGGCCGGGGTGGCGGCCGAGGCCTCGGTCATCGAGGCGTCGGAGCGGGCCCTCATCGAGTCGATCTTCGCGTTCGGCGACACCATCGCCCGCGAGGTCATGGTGCCCCGCACCGAGATGGTCACCGTGGGCCACGACTTCCGGGTCGACGCCGCCATCGAGGTGGCCATCGCCCACGGGTTCTCCCGCCTGCCCGCCTACGGCGAGGGCGGCGTCGACGAGATCGTCGGTATCGTCTACGCCAAGGACCTCATGCGGGCCGAGCGCGACGGGCAGGCCGAGGGCACCATCGAGGCCATGCTGCGCCCGGCCCGGGTCGTCCCCGAGACCAAGCGGGTGCCCGAGCTCCTGCGCGAGATGCAGACCGAGCAGTTCCACATGGCCATCGTCATCGACGAGTACGGCGGCACCGCCGGCCTCGTCACCCTCGAGGACGTCATCGAGGAGCTGGTCGGCGAGATCCAGGACGAGTTCGACGTCGAGGAGCCCCAGGTGCTGCCCGCCGCCGGCGGCGGCGTGCGGGTCCACGCCCGCATGCCGGTCGACGAGATCAACGCCCTCTTGGGCTCGGAGCTGCCCGAGGGGGACTGGGACAGCGTGGGCGGGCTCCTCTACAACGAGCTGGGCCACGTACCCGCCGAGGGCGAGTCCGTGGTGGTGGCCGACCGCCGGCTGGCCGCCGAGAAGGTCCAGGGCCGCCGCATCGGCCGGGTGCGCATCACGCCGTTGCCGCCGGAAGCCGGCGCCGCTGCGGACGCCGACCGGGATACCGCGTCATGAGGTCGGGCTTCGTCGCCATCGTGGGGCGCCCCAACGTGGGCAAGTCCACCCTGCTCAACACGATCCTGGGTCAGAAGGTGGCCATCACCTCGCCGGTGCCCCAGACCACCCGCAGCCAGGTGCGGGGCATCCTCGACCGGCCCGGCCCCGACGGTGAGCCCACCCAGATCGTCTTCCTCGACACGCCCGGCATCCACAAGCCCCGCAGCCCGATCGGCCCCCGGCTCAACGCCTCGGCCGGGGCCGCGCTCGCCGACGTCGACGTGGCCTGCGTCATGGTCGACGCCACCGCTCCCATCGGCCCCGGCGACCGCTTCGTGGCGGCCAAGGCGCCACCGGGCTCGATCCTCATCGTGAACAAGGTCGACGCCGCCGACCCCGGCGAGGTCCTGGGCCAGCTCGAGAAGGGCAGCGAGCTGGAGACCGAGTTCGAGGAGTACTTCCCGGTCTCGGCCCGCACCGGCCTGGGGGTCGACGCCCTCGTCGAGTACCTCCAGTCCCGCATGCCCGAGGGGCCGCCGTACTACCCGGAGGGCACCGTCACCGACGTGCCCGAGGCGTTCTGGGTGGCCGAGCTGGTGCGCGAGCAGCTGCTGGCCCACGTCCGGGAGGAGATCCCGCACTCGATCGCCACCCAGGTCACCGAGTGGGAGTGGCCCCGCATCCGGGTCGAGATCCTCGTCGAGCGCGAGTCCCAGAAGGGCATCGTGATCGGCAAGAAGGGCGCCGTGCTCAAGGCCGTGGGGATCGCCGTGCGCAAGCAACTCCCCGAGGGGGCCTACCTCGAGCTCCAGGTCAAGGTCGACAAGGACTGGCAGCGCCGCGACTCGCTGCTCACCCGCCTCGGCTACTGACCACCCGGTTCTGGCCGGGGATTTCGGTGCTCGGGCACCGAAATCAAGGGCCAGAACGGGGGGAGAGGGCTCAAGGGGCGAGGCACTCCTCGAGGAAGGCCTCGGCCTCCTGGCGGTGGCGGGTGCGGCGCATCGGCGGCAGGGCGTTCACGATCTCCCAGCGGTAGCCGGCGGTGGCCAGACGGGAGTCGAACACCGCCACCACCCCGCGGTCGCTGGCGGTGCGGATGAGGCGGCCGGCGCCCTGGGCCAGCAGGGTCGTGGCCCGGGGAAGGTCGACGGTGCTGAAGGCCGCGGCCCGGGCCTGCTCGCGGCGGGCCGCCAGCAGGGGCTCGTCGGGCCGGGGGAAGGGCAGCTTGTCGATGGTCACCAGGGACAGCGACCGGCCGGGGACGTCGACGCCCTGCCAGAAGCTCATGGTGGCGAAGAGGCTGGTGGCCTCGTCCTCGGCGAAGGCGGCGGTCAGGGCGGGCTTGGGCCGGTCCCCCTGGACGAGGATCGGGGTGGCCACCCGGTCCCGGAGGGCCTCGGCCGCCGCCTGCATGGCCCGGTAGGAGGTGAACAGGGCGAGCGTGCGGCCCCCGGCGGCGGCGATGAGCGCGGCCAGCTCGTCGTGCATGGCCTCCTCGTAGCCCGGCTTGCGGGGGTCGGGCAGGTGGGCGGCGCAGTAGAGGAGGGCGTTGGCGGCGAAGTCGAAGGGGCTGCCGGCGTCGAGGTGGTCGACCGAGGCGGGATCGAGTCCCAGCTGGTCGGCCAGGCCGGGCGGGATGGTGGCCGACGCCAGCACGGCGGTGCGCTGGTCCCAGACCCCCTCGGTCAGGACCGGGGCCACGTCGAGGGGGGCGATGCAGAGCTTGGGCTCGCGGCCCGGCTGCTCGACCCAGGCCACCACCTCGGGGGTGAGGTCGAGGGCCACGTCGAGGTCGCCCTGGAGGGTCATCACCGCCTTGAGGGCCCGCTCCTTGCGGGGGCCCACGTCGGCGGCCTGCGAGTCCACCTTCTTCAGGGCGCCGGTGGCCTCCTCGAGGCGGATGCGGGCCGTGGCCAGCACCCTGCCGACGTCGTCACCCACCCCGCGTCGCAGGCGGGTGCCGACAAGGGGGGCCAGGGCCACGCCGAGGCGGTCCCCCACGGCGAGCAGGGCCTCCTTCAGGGGCTCGTCGTCGATGATGGCGGCGACCACGTGGGCCAGGGCGGTGAAGCGGCCCCCGGTGACCTCGGCCCCGCAGGTGTCGGAGACGACGTCCTCGACCTGGTGGGCCTCGTCGAAGACCACGACCTCGTGCTCGGGCAGGACGGCCCCACCGGCGGCCAGGTTGGTGCCGTAGAGGTGGGTGTTGACCACGATCACGTCGGCGGCGGCGGCCGCGTGGCGGGCGTCCTCGGCGAAGCAGTCCTCGCCGCGGGGGCACTTGGCCGCCCCCGGGCACTCCTGGGCGCTGACGCTCACCGCCGTCCAGGTGGCGGCGGACGGCTCCTCGTCGAGGTCGGCCCGGTCGCCGGTGGGGGACCGCTCGGCCCAGTCCACGAGCGCGGCCAACTCGGTGGGGGAGGGGCCGGCCCCGGCGGTGGGGCCGGTGCCGAGGTCGAGCTGCACGTCGCCGGCCAGGGTCTCGTCGAGGCGCTGGCGGCACAGGTAGTTCGAGCGCCCCTTCAGCACCGCCCAGGTGAACGGCCGGTCGAGGTGCTCCTCGAGGAGGGGCAGGTCCTTCTGGGCGAGCTGGTCCTGGAGGGCCTTGGTGGCGGTGGCCACGACCGTGCGTCTGCCGGAGAGGATGGCGGGCACCAGGTAGGCCAGCGTCTTGCCCGTGCCCGTGCCGGCCTGGACGACGAGGTGGCGCTCGCCCACGATGGCGCCGGCCACCGCCCGGGCCATGGCCTCCTGGCCGGGCCGGGTGGCGCCCCCGGGCAGGGCCCCCACCACCTTCTCGAGGCTGCGCAGCACGGCGTCGGGCACGACGACGGACCGTAGTGGCCGGGGGTGACACGCTGGGGGAGCCGATCAGCGGATGGCGGCACCGGGCTGGTTAGGGTCGGGGCGTGGAGGTGGACGGGATCGATCCCGCCCGGATCCCGGTCCACGTCGCTGCGGTGATGGACGGGAACGGGCGCTGGGCGACGCAACGGGGGCTCAAGCGCACCGAGGGCCATGCCGCGGGCGAGGAGGCCCTCTTCGACGCCGTCGAGGGGGCCCTCCAACTGGGCGTCAAGTGGTTCACGGTCTACGCCTTCTCCACCGAGAACTGGCGCCGGCCGGCCGACGAGGTCCGCTTCCTCATGGACTTCAACGAGTCGCTGCTGCTGCGGCGCCGGGACGAGCTGCACGAGCGCGACGTGCGCATGCGCTTCATCGGCCGCCGGGGCCGGCCGGTGCCCCGCCGGATCGTCAAGCGGATGGACGAGTCGATCGCCCTCACCGAGAAGAACCGCACGATGACCCTCACCATCGCCTTCAACTACGGCGGTCGGGCCGAGATCGTCGACGCCGTGCGCGCCCTCGTCGAGGAGGGGGCCAAGCCTCACCAGATCACCGAGAAGGCGATCGGCCGCCGGATGTACGACCCCGAGATGCCCGATCCCGACCTCTGGATCCGCACCTCGGGCGAGTACCGCATCTCCAACTACCTGCTCTGGCAGATCGCCTACTCGGAGCTGGTCTTCACCGACGTGCTCTGGCCCGACTTCCGCCGCGAGCACCTCTTCGACGCCGTGCGGGAGTACCAGTCCCGCGACCGCCGCTTCGGCGGCGTCGAGGACGCCTGAGCGGCACCCGGTGAGCCTCTATCGCGAGCACGGGATCGTGCTGCGCACCCACAAGCTGGGGGAGGCCGACCGCATCATCGTCTTCGTGACCCGGGGCCACGGCAAGGTCCGGGCCGTGGCCAAGGGCGTGCGCAAGACCAGGTCCAGGTTCGGGTCGCGCCTCGAGCCCTGCAGCCACGTCGCCCTCCAGCTCCACGAAGGCCGCGAGCTCGACATCGTCACCCAGGCCGAGTCCGTCGATCACTTCCGGGCCATCCGTGAGGACCTCGACCGTCTGGCCGCCGCCCAGCTCATGCTCGAGGCCACCGACCAGATCAGCCAGGAACGCGAGCCCGACACCGGCCTCTACCAGTTGCTGCTGGGGGCGCTGCGAGCCCTCGCCGGCGACGGCGGCGCCCTGGTGGCGCCGGCCTTCCTGCTCAAGCTGCTGGCCACCGACGGCGTGCGGCCGCTCGTCGACCACTGCGCCGACTGCGGCGAGGACACCCCGCTGGTGGCCTTCGACCTGGCGTCGGGGGGCCTGCTGTGCCGGTCCTGCCGGCGGGGGGTGGCGGTCAGCCCCGAGGCCGTCGACCTGCTCCGCGACGTGCTCGGCGGCCGCCTGGGCGCCGCCCTGGCCCGGCCGGTGGACGGGGCCACCCACGAGGTGGCCCATCTGGCGACCACGGCCATGGAGCACCACCTCGAGCGGCGGTTGCGCACCGCCGACGCCCTGGGCGGGCCCTAGCCCGGTCGACGACCGGCTCCTTCAGCTCACCGGATGGGGCCCCAGGTGCCGGTGGCATCGTCGTGCTGGAGCCAGACCTGGTTGCGGGGGTCCCACTGGATGTAGGCCTTGCGGGCCGGGTCCCACTGGGGGCCGCGGTCGGCGGTGGGGGTGGGTGCCGCGGCGGCCGCCGGCTCCTCGCGTTCGGGGGCGGCGTCGCCCACCCGCAGGGCCTCGCCCTCGGCCAGGGTGGTGACCGGTAGGGGCTCGGCGCCCTCGGGCCAGGCCTCGGGGTCGATGACGTCACTGCCGTCGGGGTAGCGACCCACGGCCGACCGGTGCACGACGTAGGTCCCGCCCACCAGGTCGCCGAGACGACGGTTGGTGCGGGTGACGAGGACGAAGAAGCCCCCCACCAGCGGCACGACGTAGGAGGGAATGGCGTCGATCACCAGCACGATCGTGCGGACCAGGGCCCGGCCGATGCCGGGGCGGCTGCCGTCGCCGTCGACCGTGCGGATGCCGGTGGCCAGCTTGCCGAGGGTCCAGCCCGCCAGTCCCTGGGTGATCACGAAGAACAGCAGGAGGAAGCCGAGGGAGATCGCCCCGATCAGGAGGAGCTCGTCGCGGGTCAGGACGATCTGCTGGTCGTCGAAGCGGAGGGCGTAGTCGGGGGCGAGACGGTAGGCGTCGACCAGGCCACCGCCGGAGCCGACCGTCGAGCGCTCGCCCAGCAGGAGGAGCGGGACGGCGACGGTGGCCGCGTGGAAGGCGTAGTCCAGCAGGAGGGCGAGGTAGCGCCGCCCGGAGACCGCCGTGGGTGCTGCATCGGGTGATCGGCTCATGGCTGCCTTTCTACCCAACTGGGCCGCTCAGTCGTCGAGCGGGGCCCAGCCCTCGTCGGTGTGCTCGAGCCAGCGTCCGGCCCGGGAGTGCCACATCACGTAGCGGCGGTGGCGGCGGTCCCAGATGGGCTCGTCCCGGGGCACCCCCTCGGGCGGGGCCACCTGGGCGGCCGGGCCGGGGGCCGGGTCCGGGGTCCGGGCGGCGGCTGCCACGGGTCGGGGCTCCGGCTCGGGGGTGACGATGGGCTCGGATGCCGTCGGCTCGGGCTCGGCCGCCGTCTCGGGCTCGGGTTCCGGCGGCGGCTCGGGCTCGGCCCGCAGGTCCTCGACCACGGGGTCGTCGAGCTCGACGGCGGTGCCGACCGGCACCCCGGTGGCGTGCTTGTCGACGACCCAGGTCCGGGCCACGTGGTCGCCGATGCGCTGGTGGCGGTTGCTGACCGAGGCCACGCCGTAGCCCACCAGGGGCAGGCCCGGGATGGCGTCGAGCACCCACAGCAGGGTGCGGACGAGGGCCCGCCCGAGGCCGGGACGCTCGCCGTCGCGGCGCACGACCCGCAGGTCGGCGGCGAGCATGCCGGGCGACCAGCCCCGGCGGCCGGGCAGCACCACCCACACCAGCAGGGAGGCGAGCAGGAGGACCCCGCCGATCACGGCCAGCTCCTCCTGGCGGTACCAGATGTAGGTGTCGCGCACCTTGACCGCCAGCACACCGTCGATCCAGGTGAAGCGCTCGTCGCCCACCCGGGTCTCGTCGAGGAGGGCGTTGCCCAGGACCAGGGCGGGCACGGCGGCGGCCAGGCCACAGACCACGACGTCGATGAACCACTGGCCGGCCCGCCGGGCCAGGACCGAGGTGGGCTCGGCGAGCTGGTGACGGGGGACCGGGCTCGGCCCGTCGCCGTCGCCGCCCTTCCGTCGTCGCGACCGTCTGCCCACGGCGTCCCTTCCTAGCAAACGTCCCGGCGCCCGACGGGGTCGCCGGTACGCTCGGCCCCATGGTTCCCCCCGCCGACGAGACGGTCGCGCCCGATGACCGGATGGCCAAGGTCGTCAACCTCACCAAGCGCCGTGGCTTCATCTTCCCCTCCGCCGAGATCTACGGCGGCTTCCGCTCCACCTACGACTACGGCCCCATCGGGGTGCTGCTGCTGCGCAACGTGAAGGACGCGTGGTGGCGGTCGATGGTGCAGCTCCGCACCGACGTGGTCGGCCTGGACGCCGCCATCCTCTCGCCTCCGGCGGTCTGGGAGGCCTCGGGCCACCTGGCCAACTTCACCGACCCGCTGGTCGACTGCCGTAACTGCCAGTCCCGCTGGCGCCTCGACAAGCTCGAGGACCCCGACACCTGCCCGAACTGCGGGGCCACCGGCAGCTTCACCGAGCCCCGGGCCTTCAACCTGATGTTCAAGACCCACGCCGGGCCGGTGGAGGAGGAGGGCGCCGTCGTCTACCTGCGCCCCGAGACGGCCCAGGGCCACTTCGTCAACTTCGCCAACGTGCTCCAGGCCAGCCGCAAGCGGCCGCCGTTCGGCATCGCCCAGATCGGCAAGTCGTTCCGCAACGAGATCACGCCGGGCAACTTCGTCTTCCGCACCCGCGAGTTCGAGCAGATGGAGCTCGAGTTCTTCGTGCCCCCCGAGGAGGGGACGCAGTGGTTCGAGTACTGGTGCCGAGAGCGGTTCCAGTGGTACGTCGACCTGGGCATCCCCGAGGCCGACCTGCGCCTGCGCCACCACGACGCCGACGAGCTGAGCCACTACTCGGCGGGCACCGCCGACGTGGAGTACCGCTTTCCCTGGGGCTTCGACGAGCTCGAGGGCATCGCCAACCGCACCGACTACGACCTGAAGCAGCACGCCGAGCACTCGGGCGAGGCCCTCGACTACTTCGACCCGGCCACCAACACCCGGTACGTGCCGCACGTGATCGAGCCGGCGGCGGGGGCCACCCGCACGCTCATGGCGTTCCTGCTCGCCGCCTACGACGAGGAGGAGGTGCGGGGCGAGACCCGCACCGTCCTGCGTCTCCACCACCGTCTGGCGCCCTACAAGGTGGCGGTCCTGCCGCTGTCGCGGAAGCCCGAGCTGACCGGCCCGGCCCAGGAGGTCTTCGCCCGCCTCGCCGCCGAGTTCATGTGCGACTACGACGAGACCCAGTCGATCGGCCGGCGCTACCGGCGCCAGGACGAGCTGGGCACGCCGTACTGCGTCACCTTCGACTTCGACTCGCTCGACGACCACGCCGTGACCGTCCGCGAGCGCGACACGATGGAGCAGGAGCGCATCGCCGTCGACGATCTCGTCGCGTACCTGCGGGAGCGCCTCGTCTGATGGCCGAGGCCCCCGCCGACGACTACCGGAGCCTCAACCGGGCCTGGTGGGACGAGCGGGTGCCCATCCACGCCGACGGCGACTTCTACGACCTCGACGGCTTCGTGGAGGGCGGGATCACCCTCCTGCCCTTCGAGGTGGAGGCCATCGGCGACGTGACCGACCTCGACCTGGTCCACCTCCAGTGCCACCTGGGCCAGGACACCCTCTCCTGGGCCCGGCTGGGCGCCCGGGTGACCGGCCTCGACTTCTCGGCGCCGGCCATCGAGGTGGCCCGCGACCTGGCCCGGCGCACCGGCATCGACGCCCGCTTCGAGGTGGCCGACGTCTACGACGCCGTCGAGGTGCTGGGCGCCACCTACGACCTCTGCTACCAGAGCCTCGGCTCGCTCAACTGGCACCCCGACATGACCCGGTGGGCGCAGATCCTCTTCTCGCTGACCCGGCCCGATGGTCGCTACTGCCTGCTCGAGGGCCATCCGATGGGCTGGGTGCTCGACGACGACGGCGAGACCGTGGCCTACCCGTACTTCGGGGACCCCGCCGGCCACCGGATCAGTGACGACGGCGGCACCTACGCCGACATGACGGCGCCCACGGTCAACAACGACACCATCGAGTTCGCCCACACGTTGAGCGAGGTCGTCCAGGCGCTGCTCGACGCCGGCTTCGTGCTGGAGCGGCTGGTCGAGCACGACTTCACCCTCTTCCGCATGTGGCCCTGGCTGGAGGAGCGCCTCGGGGTGCCCCGGACCTACCACGCCCCGCCGGGGCGCCCCACCCTGCCGATGATGTACTCCCTGGTGGCCCGCCGTCCGGCCTGACGGATCGGGCAGTTCGGCCCTCCCTGGCCGTCGACCGGGTGGGTAGGTTCGGCGGGTGGCCTGGATCCATGCCTTCGACCATTCGCATGCCGTCGCCCCCCGGGACCTGAAGGACCTGCTGGGCGGAAAGGGGGCCAACCTGGCCGAGATGACCTCGGTGTTGGGCCTGCCCGTGCCGCCCGGCTTCACCATCACCACCGAGGCCTGTCGGGCCTACCTGGCCGGCGGCTGGCCCGACGGCCTGGACGAGGAGCTGGCCGAGCACGTCGCCCGCCTCGAGACGGCCATGGGCCGCCGCTTCGGCGACCCCGCCGACCCGCTGCTCCTGAGCGTCCGCTCCGGGGCCAAGTTCTCGATGCCCGGGATGATGGACACGATCCTCGACCTCGGGCTCAACGCCGCGTCGGTGGAGGGCCTGGCCGCCACGACCGGCAACCGCCACTTCGCCCTCGACAGCCACCGCCGTCTCATCCAGATGTACGGCACGACGGTGAAGGGCGTCGCCGACGAGGCCTTCCCCCACACCGAGGACCTCGACGACGACGCCCTGGCGGCCGAGGTGGGGCGCTTCGCCGCGGCCTACGAGACCGCGGTGGGTGAAGCCTTCCCCGAGGACCCGGCGGTCCAGCTGCGGGAGGCGGTCGAGGCCGTGTTCCGCAGCTGGAACACGCCCCGGGCCGGCGCCTACCGACGCAAGGAGGGCATCCCCGAGGACCTGGGGACGGCGGTGAACGTCCAGGTCATGGTCTTCGGCAACCGTGACGACCGGTCGGGCACCGGTGTGGGCTTCACCCGGGACCCGGCGACCGGGGCGGCCGGCATGTACGGCGACTTCCTGGTGAACGCCCAGGGCGAGGACGTGGTGGCCGGCATCCGCAACACCGAGCCCTTGTCGGCGTTGGGCACCCACTTCCCGGCGATCCAGCCCGAGCTGGAGGCCGTCTTCGCCGGGCTGGAACACCACTACCGCGACATGATGGACATCGAGTTCACCATCGAGTCCGACAAGCTCTGGATCCTGCAGACCCGGGTGGGCAAGCGCACCGGCGCCGCCGCCATCCGCCTGGCGGTGGCCATGCACGCCGACCCGGCCATCGCCCTCACCCCGGCCGAGGCCGTAGAGCGGGTGCTGCCCGACCACATCGACCAGGTGCTGCACCCCCAGCTCGGCGGCTACGACGACGCCGAGCTGCTGGCCACCGGCCTCGGCGCCAGCCCGGGGGCGGGGGTGGGGCGGGCCTACTTCACCGCCGACGCCGTGGTGGCTGCGGTGCGGGCCGGGGAGCAGGCCCTGTTGGTGCGGCGGGAGACCTCGCCCGAGGACATCCACGGGATGGAGGCGGCCGAGGGCGTCCTCACCTCGCGGGGCGGGCTGGTGAGCCACGCCGCGGTGGTGGCCCGCCAGTGGGGCAAGCCCGCCGTGGTCGGCGCCCAGGCCGTCGAGGTCCACGACGACCACCTCACGGTCGGCGACGTCGTGGTGCGGGAGGGGGACTGGCTCTCCATCGACGGCACCACCGGGGCGGTCGTGCGCGGGCAGGTGGCGCTGGCCGAGGGCACCCTGCCCGACGAGCTAACCACCCTGTTGGGTTGGGCCGACGAGATCCGCGCCGGCCACCTCGGGGTGCGGGCCAACGCCGACAACGGCGCCGACGCCGCCCGGGCCCGGGCCTGGGGGGCTGAGGGCGTCGGGCTGTGCCGCACCGAGCACCAGTTCCTGGGGGACCGCCTGCCCATCGTGCGGCGGATGATCCTGGCCGAGGGGGCCGACGAGGAGACCGCCGCCCTGACCGAGTTGGGCGCCCGGCAGCGGGCCGACTTCGAGGAGCTGCTCGAGGCGATGGACGGGCTGCCGGTCACCGTCCGCCTGCTGGACCCGCCGCTGCACGAGTTCCTGCCCGATCTCGGGGAGCTGATCGTGGCCGAGGCCCGGGGTGAGCTCGACGCCGAGGGCATGCGCCTGCTCCATGCCGCCCGGGAGTGGGCCGAGGAGAACCCGATGCTGGGCGTGCGCGGCGTGCGCCTGGCCGTCCTCCGCGAGGGGCTCTACCGCACCCAGGTCCGGGCCCTGCTCGACGCCGCCGAGGCCCGGGTCGCGGCCGGTGGCCACCCCGTCGTCGAGGTGATGATCCCCCTCGTCGTGGCCCGCGCGGAGCTGGCCCTGGCCCGCTCATGGGTCGAGGAGGAGCTGGCCGCCCGACCCGGTTCCGCGGTCGGGACCGTCGAGATCGGCACGATGATCGAGACGCCGCGTGCGGCCCTCCGGGCCCACGAGATCGCCGAGGAGGCCGAGTTCTTCTCCTTCGGCACCAACGACCTGACCCAACTCACCTTCGGGTTCAGCCGGGACGACGTGGAGGGCCCGCTGATGGCGGCCTACCTCGAGCGGGGCCTGCTGTCGGCCGACCCGTTCCGCACCGTCGACGCCGACGGGGTGGCCGACCTCATCCGCATCGCCGTCGCCGGGGGGCGGGCCACCCGGCCCGGCCTCCTGGTCGGGGTGTGCGGTGAGCACGGGGGCGACCCGGCCTCCATCGCCACCTTCCTCGCCCTCGGGCTGGACTACGTGTCGTGCTCACCGTTCCGCGTGCCGGTGGCGCGCCTGGCCGCGGCCCGGGCGGTGCTGGCCGCCGCCTGAACCCCGGGGATCGCCCTCGCCCCCAGTTGGTAGCGTGCGAGGCGATGGAGGTCGGGTAGGTGGGGATCCTCGACGAGGACATCCAACGCACACGAGAGGCGTCCGACATCGTCGCCATCGTGAGCGAGCACCTCCAGCTCAAGCGCGTCGGGTCCCGCTGGACCGGGCTGTGCCCGTTCCACAACGAGAAGTCGCCGTCGTTCTCGGTCAACGCCGAGCAGGGCCTCTACTACTGCTTCGGGTGCGGGGCCAAGGGCGACGTGATCACCTTCGTCCGCGAGATCGACCACCTGGACTTCGCCGCCGCCGTCGAGAAGCTGGCCGGTCGGGCGGGCATCACCCTGCGCTACACCACCCAGGGGGAGGGCGAGGGTCGGTCGCGCCGCGGCAAGCTCATCGAGGCCATGGAGGCCGCCGTCGCCTGGTACCACGAGCGCCTGCTCTCGGCCCCCGACGCCGCCGAGGCCCGCAAGTACCTGCGGTCCCGGGGCCTGTCGGGCGACGAGGTGCGTCACTACCGGGTGGGGTGGGCCCCCGACGACTGGGACCAGCTCGTGCGCAACGTCGGCGTGCCCTTCGACCAGCTCGAGGCGGTGAACCTGGCCATGCTCAACCGGCGCAACCGTCGTCAGGACGTGTTCCGGGCCCGGATCCTCTTCCCGATCTTCGACAGCCAGGGCGCGCCGGTCGCCTTCGGGGGCCGGGTGCTGCCCGGGGGCGAGGGGCCCAAGTACCGGAACTCCTCCGAGACGCCGATCTACGCCAAGAGCAAGGTGCTCTACGGGCTCAACTGGGCCAAGGGCGCCATCGTCGAGACCGGAGAGGCCATCGTCTGTGAGGGGTACACCGACGTGATGGGCATGGCCCACGCCGGGATGCCCCGGGCGGTGGCGCCGTGCGGGACCGCCCTCACCGAGGACCACGTCCGCCTCCTCACCCGCTTCGGTCGCCGCATCGTGCTGGCCTTCGACGCCGACGCCGCCGGCGACAACGCCGCCGCCCGCTTCTACGAGTGGGAGGAGAGCTTCGACGTCGACGTGCAGGTGGCGGCGCTGCCCCCCGGTCAGGACCCCGGCGACCTGGCCCGCAGCGACCCGGCCCGCCTGCGGGAGGCGGTCGAGCAGTCCGTGCCCTTCCTGCGGTTCCGCTTCGAGCGGGCCCTGGCCGGGGCCGACGTCGGGTCCCCCGAGGGCAAGGCCCGGGCCGCCGACAAGGTGCTGCCCGTGATCGCCGAGCACCCCAACGACCTGGTCCGCGACGAGTACGTGATGGACCTGGCCGACCGCCTCCAGCTCGACCCGGACCGGCTCCGGGACCGCCTCCGTCAGAAGGGGACCGGCCGCCGGGCCGCCGTCGAGGTCGTCGAGCACCGCCCCGAGCCGAGCCGGGCCAACCCCCGGGAGCTGGAGGCGCTGCGGCTCGTCGTCCACCACCGCGACGACGTCATCGACCGCCTCGACCCCTTGCTCTTCGCCGACGCCACGGCCCGGGCCGCCTTCGAGGCCCTGCGGGCGACGCCGGTGGTGGCCGACGCCGCCGCCACCACGGAGGGCCCGGTCCAGGAGCTGTTGTTCCGCCTGGCCCAGGAGGAGTCGAGCGAGGGTCCGACGGCCGTCGACGTGGCCGCCCTGCTGGTGAAGGACGCCCTGGGGCGCCTGCTGACCGTGGTGCGCCGCCGCGACGACGTCGCCCTCGCCCATGAGGTCAATGGCCTGATGGTGCGCATCCAGGTGCCCGACGTCGACGTGACCGTGGTCGACAAGGCGTTGGAACTGCTGCGGGAGCAGGGACGTGGGACCGATGATGAGCGGGCCGGCCATGAGTGACGCCGCCGCGACCTCACCCTGGGACGGCGCCCCCGAGGACGAGGTGGCCGAGCTGCTCGACGCCGCCCGGCGCCGGCGGTCGGTGGCCATGGACGACCTGCTGAAGGTCCTCGAGGGCGTCGAGCTGACCGAGGAGCGCATCTCGGGCATCCGCGACGCCCTGCACGCCGAGGGCATCACCCTCGACGACGAGGAGGTCGAGTCCCACCCACCGACCCTCGACCTGGTCGAGGACGAGGACCTCGTCGACCTGCGTCGTCGCAGTGCCCGGCCCCGTCGGCCGAAGGGACGGACCCGCAGCGAGTCGGTGACCGCCGGCGCCACCTCCGACCCGGTCCGCATGTACCTGCGCGAGATCGGCCAGGTCCCCCTCCTGACCGCCCAGGAGGAGGTCAGCCTGGCCCAGCGCATCGAGAAGGGCTCGGCCTCGGCCGAGGAGCTGGCCGACCTCGCCGCCGAGGGCAAGCTCGACGCCCTGGCCTTCGAGGACCGGCGGCGCCTGCAGCGCTCGGCCGCCGACGGCGAGGCGGCCAAGCGCGAGCTGACCCAGGCCAACCTCCGGCTCGTCGTCTCCATCGCCAAGCGCTATGTCGGCCGGGGGATGCTCCTGCTCGACCTCATCCAGGAGGGCAACCTCGGCCTGATGCGGGCCGTCGAGAAGTTCGACTGGACCAAGGGCTTCAAGTTCTCGACCTACGCCACCTGGTGGATCCGTCAGGCCATCACCCGGGCCATCGCCGACCAGGCCCGGACGATCCGCATCCCGGTCCACATGGTGGAGTCCATCAACAAGGTGCAGCGGATGCAGCGCCAGATGGTCCAGGAGCTCGAGCGCGAGC
>CAYTJS010000053.1:4857-16131 GCA_964438115.1 uncultured Iamiaceae bacterium | reverse complement strand
GGTGTGGCGCAGGTCGTGGAAGCGAAGGTCGGTGGGCAGGCCGGCGCGTGCCACGGCGGGCTTGAACTCCCGGCGGTAGAAGTTCTGCCAGCGCAGCGGCCCGCCCCGAGGGGCGGTGAAGACCAGCTCGTCGCCGGAGGCGCCGGTGGCAGCCAGGTGGTCGGCGAGGTCCTCGGCGATCGACTCGGGGATGCCGACCAGGCGGTGCCGGCCGTTCTTGGTGGGGCCCCACACGAACTTGCCGTCGACGTCGTAGAGGGTCTCGGCCACCGTGACCGCCCGGTGATCGAGGTCGACCCGCCGGGCCCGGAGCCCAGCGAACTCACCGGCGCGAAGCCCCAGGTACGGGGCGCACCCCACCAGCAGGGCCAGGCCCGGGTGGCCGACCGAGCCGTCGGACGGCTTGCGCACCTCGGCGGCGAGCCGCTCGGCCTCCTCGGGGGACAGGACGTGGGGCTCGCGGCGGGCGACCTTTGGCATCTCCAGGCCCTTGGCGTGGTTCCGGTCGACCGCACCCGCCTCCCACGCGAGGTCGAGGATCGAGGCGAGCACCTGCTTGGCCTTGTGCACCTCACCGCGGCCGTGCTCGTCACAGTGCTCGGCCACGAACCGTTTGAGGAACGCACGGTTGTTGACCACCGCCACTGGCAGTGGGTCCAGGGTGGGTCGCACGTGGCGGGTGGCGGTGGAGCGGTAGGTGGAACGGGTCTTGGCGGTCAGGTCCCGGCGGTCGAGCTCGGAGTCCCACTCGGCGGCGAACTCGCCGAAGGGCCTCTCGCCCAACCGGGGGTCGATCCAGTCCCCTCGGCGCAACTGGGTCTGGACCTCGGCCAGGTGCGCCTCGGCGTCGACCCGCCGGTCGAAGGTGCCGTCCGAGATCATGCGCCCGCCGACCCGGTAGCGGACCCGCCAGCGGCCCGAGCGCTCCTTGGTGATGGACCCGAACGCCCGCCGGCTCACTGTCGACCGCCACGGGTCGTCCCCGACGGGGGTCGCCGGCGGTGGTGGGCAGGAGCCACGGGGGCGAGAGGCTCGACCCGGCCGGCGGCGAGGAACTCGTCGAGGTCCGCCAACGCGAACCGCACGAACTTGCCGACCTTCTGGTACCCGATGCGACCCTCGGCGACCAGGCGCCGGACGTGACGCTCCGATGTCGACAGGTAGACCGCCGCGGCGGCGATGTCGAAAGGAGCAGGCGGGGCCGGGGTTTCAACCACGCCGATACAACATGCCAAGCTCTGCCGGGAAGACTCCCCGCCGGCACCCGCCGGCGGCCGCGACCGCCGCCCCGTTGTGACGCAACTGTGACGCACCGGGGTGGCACCGCCCGTACGATTGATGTCCCGAATCACAGAAGACCTCCTGTGACCTGGGAAAACGCTTCACCCGCCCTCGTAGCTCAGGGGATAGAGCAGCGGTTTCCTAAACCGTGTGTCGCAGGTTCGAATCCTGCCGAGGGCGCTCGTTGACAGCGGTGGGCCGGTGGCCACGGAAGGATCGGTCCGGCCGGGGGACCATCGGGGCACACTGGACCGGTGGACGCCCGGGTACTGGCCGAGTGGCTGGGGGACTGCGAGCCCGAGATGGTCGTGCGTCTCGTGGCCGACTGGATCGACAAGGCCGTCCGCTTGGGCCTCGAGGCCGAGGTGGCGCCTCCCCTGGACGGCCGGCCCCACATCGACGCCCTGGTCGCCGCCGCCGTCGAGTACGCCGCCGACCGGCGGGAGGAGCCCCACCCGTCCTGGACCGTCGACCCGCAGCGGGAGTCGCCGACCTTCTGGCACCCCGGGAGCCCGTCGTTGCTCGCCAACGCACTGGTCCACGCGCCGGCGGTCTTCGCCGTCCGCGGGCTGCTGATCGAGGAGGACTCCCTGCAGTGCGCCTAGGAGGCTCGCTGGGCCAGGCGGAGCTGTCCGCCCTCCTGACCGAGCTCGGTGACGAGCTCGCGGACCAAGGGCTCCGAGGCGAGCTCCTGGTCGTCGGCGGTGCCGCCATGGCCCTCGCCTACGACACCCGGCGCACCACCCGGGACGTCGACGGCGTGTTCGAGCCGAAGCAGCGGGTGTACGAGGCAGCCAAGGTCGTCGCCCGCCGCCACGACCTCGAACCCGGGTGGCTGAACGACGCCGCCAAGGCGCTCGTACCTCCCGGCACCGAGGTGGGCGCCCACGTGGTGCTCGACGTGCCGGGCCTGACCGTCAGCGTCCCGGCCCCCGAGAAGCTCCTCGCCCTGAAGGTGGCGGCCGCCCGCGTCGACCGCGACGCGGACGACATCCTCCACCTGGCTCGGCTGTGCGACCTCTCGAGCCCCCAGGAGATCCTCGACCTCACCGAGCGGGTCATCGGCCCGGCCCGGCCGCTCGCCCCGAAGGTGCAGTACCTGATCGAGGACCTGTTCGGCTGAGGGCGTCGTCCGGTCAGTCGGCGGGTTCGAGGTCGACGACGATGCCCGACAGGTGGGACATGCCCGAGAGGCGCTCGGTGTTGTCGGGGCCGTCGCCGGCGAGGAGGTTGGAGTTCACCCCCGGGTGGGCGGCGGCGTGGGACAGGCCGTCGGCGTCCTCGTGACCCCAGCACTGGGGGATGGCGACCACGCCCGGCATCATCTCGTCGGTCACCCGCACGGGGACCTCGATGGTCGCCGCCGCCGAGGTGACCCGGGTGCGGCCGCCGTCCCGCAGGCCCAGGCGCTCGGCGTCGGCGGGGCTGACGTAGGCGTAGTTGCTCGTCTCCTTCACCAGGCGGGGGGCGTTGGACGACGTGGTGTTCATCCGGTTCATCTCCCGCTTGCCGATGAGCTTCACCCGGTCCCGCAGGCCCAGCTCCCGCTCGTACTCGGCGTCCATGCGCTCGGTGAACGCCTCGACCAGCGGCGCCGGCGCCAGGTCGACCAGACCGTCGTCGGTGAGGACCCGCTCGGTGCCGAGGAAGTTCTCGCCCGGGTGCTGGGGCAGCAGCAGACCGTGCGGATGGCCCCTCCGCATCTTCCGCCGGCTGGGGGCCTTGCCCCGGCGCAGCATCAGGTCGAGCATCACCTCGGGGCCGACCGACAGCCGCCGGCGCTTTCCGTAGCGGGCCCGGGCGTTGGCCCGCACCACCTTGTCCAGCGCCTTGTTGGGGAACAGGGGCACGCCCATCTCGTCGGCCAGGCGGCAGTACATCCACCACTCGGGGCGCACCCCGGGGGCGTGATCCACCACGGCATCGGTGTAGGCCAGGTAGGGCGTGGGCGTGCAGGCCGTGAAGCTCTGCAGGGCGTAGGGGATCTCGGCCCGCTCCAGCCAGGTGGTGGCGGGCAGCACGTAGTCGGCCAGGTTCCCGGTTTCGTTGCGGAACAGGTCGATGCTGACCAGCAGGTCGAGTTGGCCCAGCGCCTCGGTGAGCCGCCCGTCGGGATTGGGGCAGGCCAGCAGCGGGTTGGAGGCCTCGACCACCAGCGCCCGCACCTTCCCGCTGAGGATGTCGTCGGCGAGGAGGCCGGCCGGCTGCTGGCCCGACACGGTGGGGAAGTCGTCCTCCCGGTCGTAGGCGGTGCCCAACTGCTCCTTGGACTCCTTGGCCATGTCGAACAGGCCGACCCCCATGAGCGTCCCACCCACCCGGTCGAGGTTCCCCGACACGGCGTTGATCGACTCCAGGAGCCAGAAGCACAGGCTGCCGTTGCGACCCTGGTTCACCCCGGTGGCCATGTAGAGGGCGGCGCCGTCGGCCTCGCGGTGGGCGGCGACGAGGCTCCGCAGCACCTCGGCGTCGATCCCGGTCACCGCCGCCTGCCGCTCGGGGGTCCACGCCTCGACCAGGCGGGCCAGTTCGTCGTAGCCCTTCATTGTGGCGGTCGACCCGCTCCCGGGCCACGCCCCCGGTGGCGACCAGCTCGTGCAGGAAGGCGGCCAGGAAGAACACGTCGGTGTCGGGACGGATGAAGACGTGCTCGCCGACCTTGGCGCTCTCCACCCGCCGGGGGTTCACGAAGACCACCCGGCCGCCCCGCTCGACCACGCCCTTGAAGTGCCGGGCGGCGGCGGGCAGGTGGTAGAGCGTGTTGCCCGAGACCACCGGGTTGGCCCCGATCACCATGAGGAACTGGGTCCGGTTGACGTCGGGGTAGGCCAGCCGCATCGGGGCGCCGTACATCTCGTCGTTCACCCGGAACTTGTTCATGGTGTCGCAGGTGCCGGTGCCGTACATCCGGCGCGACCCCATGCCCGCCCACAGGGCGCCGCGGAACAACGGGGCCAGGACGTTGGCCCCGCCGGGCGAGCCCACGAAATGACCCACGGCGTCGGGCCCGTGCTCGTCGACGATGGCCCGCAGCCGCCGGCCGATGTCACCCAGGGCGTCGTCCCAGTCGACGGTCACCCACTCCTCGCCGTCCCGGCGGATGGGTTCGAGCAGCCGGTCGGGGCTGTGGTGGAGCTCGTCGAAGTGCAGCCCCTTCATGCACGAGTAGCCCCGGCTGACGACGTGCTCCTTGTCGGGCCGGATGCGCAGCACCCGGTTCTCGTCCACGTCGACGAGCACCCCACACGCCGCCTCGCAGGTACGGCAGAAGCTGGTCTTGGTCTCGACGGCCATCCCGGTTCCCTCACCGGTCCTTCACCGGCCTGGCCGACGTTCTACAGCACGTAGTCCTCGCCCGTCGCCCGGATGGTGACGTCGGCGATGCTGACCCCCCACGGCTGGTCCATCGCGTGGAGGACCTCGGTGGCGATGACCTCGGGGGTGATGGCCCAGTACTCGGGCGACTCGATGTCGGCCAGGGCCTCGTCGAGGGTGCCGCCGAGGTAGCTCATGAGCCGCTCGACGTAGCGCTCGGTGTTCTGGCCGGTGATGCCGACGATGGCCTCGCCGTTGACCACGCTGCCGCCCAGACCCGTCGCCAGCACGCCCGTGGGGCGGACCACGGTGACCTTGATCCGACCCTGGGACTCGACCCGCAGCGAGTCCGACAGCACCCGCACCGCCGCCTTGGTCGCGCTGTAGACGCCCGAGCCCGCGGAGCCGGCGTGCGAGTAGATCGACGAGATGTTGATCACGTGACCCCGACCCTGCTCGATCATCTGGTCGTGCACGGCGGCGATCCCGTGGAGCACGCCCTTGACGTTGATGTCGATGCAGCGGTCCCAGGCGGCGGCCGCCACCTCGTGGTCGGCGAAGAAGGCCAGCGGCATGATCCCGGCGTTGTTGACCATGACGTCGATGGCGCCGAAGCGCTCGACGGCCCGGTCGGCCAGCGCCCGCATGGCGGCCAGGTCGGTGACGTCGACGGCGACCGCCTCGGCCTCACCCCCGTCGGCCCCGATCCGGTCGGCCACGGCGGTGGCCGCGGCGCCGTCGATGTCGGCCACGACGACCTTGGCCCCCCGCTCGGCGGCCATCGCCGCCATGAGGGCCCCGAACCCGCCGCCGGCACCGGTGATGACGACGACCCGGCCGTCGAGATGGCTCTTCCCCTGCTGCTCCATGGCCGCCGATCGTAGGGCCGGCCGGAATTGTCATGGAACAGCAACGAACATCTGTTTGCATCGTCACTGCACGAGGGTAACGTACACCTGTTCGCTTCGACGTCCCGATCAGGGGAAGGGGGTGTGCCCGGTGCTGACGGAGTTGGCCGATCTGGAGCACGCCGTGGACCTGGCCCTGAAGGAGTCGGCCCATGAGCTCTCCGCTTCGGGGAAGGCCGAGGCGCTGGAAGCGTTGTCTCGGATCCGGAACAAGGTGGATGCGCTCGATGGTGGGGTGATCACCGCGTTCGAGGCGACCCGGGAGCACAAGGCCGAGGGGCATGCGTCGGTGATCGGCTGGTTGCAGCACCACTGCCACCAGCAGCACGACACCGGCGCGGCCCGCAAGCGCACCGCCCGCCGACTGTTGGACCACCCGGTGGCGGCCGAGGCGTTGGCCGAGGGTGAGATCACGGTCCGGCATCTCGACAAGCTGGACCACTGCCGGCGCCGGGTCGGCCCGGACGCCTACCGCGACGCCGAAGCCCTGTTGGTGGACGCGGCGAGGGAGAAGCGGTTCTGTGAGTTCGCCCGGGCCGTGGACTACTTCATCGCCCACCTCGACGCCGCCGCCGGCAACGAAGCCGACGAACGCCTCGAACGGGACCGCTGGGCGTCCGCGTCGGTGTCGATCGACGGGCACGGCGCGGTGGACGCCTGGCTCCCCGCTCTGGGGTTCGCCGAGTTCAAAGCCGAACTCGACCGCCTGGTGAACCACCTGCACGCCGTCGACCGGGCCGAAGCCCTCGACCGCCTCGGCCGCGAACCTTCGAGTGACGAACTGGCCCGCACCGCCGGCCAACGCCGCGCCGACGCCCTGGTGTTGATGGCCCGCCGCTCCGCCGGGTTCTCCGGCGAGGTCGGGCCGGCCCCGTTCATGCTCCACGTGCACGCCGACGCCGTGTTGGTCGCCTCGCTGGTGAAGGTCCTGACCGACGCGTTGGGCGACCCCGACCTGGATCTCGACGCCGCGGTCGATGGCATCGAGTTGACCCAGGACTCCCTGCACGAACTCCACGACGGCACCGTCGTCTCGGTCAACACCGTCATGCTCGCCCTCCTCACCGGCACCGTGCGGGGCTACTGGCACGACCCCGACGGCGTGGCGCTCCGCTACGGACGAGCCCGCCGCTTCTTCACCCCCGACCAGGCCCTCGCCGGCCGCGCCCGCCACCGCCGCTGCGCCCACCCCTACGGCTGTGACCGCACCACCGGCCTCGAAGCCAACCACCAAACCCCCTATCGCACCGGCGGAACCACCGACATCGACCACCTCGACCCCCGCTGCGGCCCCCACAACCGCTGGCACGACACCACCTGGGACCAACCCCCACCCCCCGGACCCACCGACACCGACCACCACCGACGACCACCCCCACTCCGCCCCGACCCCGACCCGCCCGACCAGTGAGCTGAGGCGACGGCGATCGAGGCGACATCCCTAGCCTCACGCCGATGCGGCCGACGGTTGCCTTCGACCTGGACGGGACACTGTCGGACTGGGAGACGGCGATCCGGGCGCTCGTGCCCGAGCACGCCGAGGCCCTCTTGGCGGTGCTCGATGGTCGCCACCCGCGTCGGGACGGTCAGCTCCTCGACGGGGCCCACTACCTGCTGATGGTGGACGGCCCCGCCCTGTGGGCCGAGGTGCTCGGGGCCGAGGACGGGGCCGTGGCCGCCGACGAGCGGTTCCGGGCGGGGTGGCGGGCCCGTCCGTACCCCGACGTGGTCCCCGTCCTGGCGGCCCTGGCCGACCGCTACCGGCTGGCCCTGGTCACCAACAGTCCCCGGGGCGCCGCCGACCTGGCGGCGATGGGGGTGGCCGAGTGGTTCGACGCCGTGGTCGAGCTGCCGCCCGAGCTCCGCAAGCCCAACCCTGCCGGCTTCCACCATGCCTGCGACCAGTTGGGGGTGGCGCCCGCCGACCTCGTCTACGTGGGCGACAGCTACCGCTGTGACGTCGAGGGCGGCCTGGCCGCCGGCGTGCGCCCCGTCTGGGTGGACCGGTGGGGGACCACGCTCCCTGTCCCCGACGGCGTCACCCGCATCACCGGCCTCGACCAGCTCCCGGGCGCCCTGGCCGTCTAGGCCCCGTGGCGGAGGCGGTCGCGGAGCACGAACTTCTGGACCTTGCCCGACGGGGTGCGGGGCAGGTCGTCCACCACCCGCAGCTCCTCGGGCCACTTCTGGCGGGCCAGGCCGGCGGCGTCGAGGTGGGCCCGCAGGGCGTCGAGGTCGGGGGCGTCGGCGCCGGGCTGCAGCCGCAGGAAGGCGCAGCCGTGCTCTCCCAGGCGGGGGTCGGGGGCGGCCACCACGGCCACCTCGGCCACCCCGGGCAGGCCGAGGAGGAGGGATTCCACCTCGGCCGGGCTGACGTTCTCGCCGCCCCGGATGATGAGGTCCTTGGCCCGGTCGGTGATGGTGAGCCAGCCGTCGTCGTCGATCTCGCCGATGTCGCCGGTGCGGTACCAGCCCTCGCTGTCGGTGGCCTCCTCGGTGAGGGCGGCGTCGGTGTAGCCGGCGAAGAGGTCCGGGCCCCGGCTCCAGATCTCGCCGGTGTCGTCGAGGCGGAGCTCGACGCCCGGGAGGGGGTGCCCGTCGGTCGCGATCCGCTTGGCGCGGTCCTCGGCATGGCGGGCCCCGGTGGTGGAGGGGTGCTCGGTCGACCCGTAGGAGCGCACGGTCTCGATGCCCAGCTCGGCCGCCCGCTCGCCGACCACCGTGGGCACGGCCGAACCCCCGAGGCCGATGGCGGGCATCAGGCGGGCGTGGTCCTCGGTGAAGTCGGGGTGGTCGAGGAGGCTGAGCAGGAAGTAGGTGGCTCCCGAACCGGCGGTCAGGTGCTCCTGGGTCATGAGGGCGAGCACCGTGGCCGGGTCCCAGCCGTCGATCAGGGCCACCGGCTCGCCCCGCCAGACCGGGAGGAGCAGCCCGGCGAGCATCCCGATGGCATGGCCGACCGGTGCCCCGATGAGCAGCGGCAGGCCGTGGCTGGGCTGCATGGCCCCGAGCTGGCGGATCTCGGCCCCCAGGCTCCGTTGCGAGTGGACCACGCCCTTGGGGTCGGCGGTGGTCCCGGAGGTGTAGGCGATGAGGGCGGGCGCCGCCGGGTCGACCGCCACCGGTCCGGCCACGGGGTCGGCGTCGTCGGCGGCCCGGGCGAAGTCGGTCCAGCGGTGGGTCCCGGGACCCGCCACGAGGACGTGCTCGAGGTCGGGGAGGTCGGGGGCCAGGGCGTCGAGGTTGGCCAGGTGGTCGACCGCGCCCGAAGCGGTGGCGGTGACGAGCACCCGGGCCCGGGACTGGCGGAGGATGAACCCGACCTCGTGGGCGCCGTAGAAGTGGACGATGGGCACCACCACGGCCCCGAGCATCGACGCCCCCCAGAAGGTGGCCGCCGCCTCGATGCGGTTGGGGAGCTGGAAGGCCACGGGGTCGCCGGGACCCACCCCGAGGCGACGCAGGGCGCCGGCCACCTGCCGGGCCCGGGCCAGGCCGTCGGCGAAGGTGCCCCGGTGGGGGTTGTCGACCGAGAAGAAGAGCAGACGTTGGTCGGGGTGGGCGGCCAGGCCGTCGGCGAGCAGGGCACCGACCGAGTCGTCGGTCCACCATCCCTCGGTCCGGTACCGGCCGGCCAGGGCCACGGGTACCGGACGCGTCCCCCAGCGCCCCACGACCGGGACCGTAGACCAGCCGCCCGGTCGCTGCCGACGGGGCGCCTACCATCGGCGTCGTGGCCGACCAGGAGTGGACGTTCCCGTTCGAGGGGCCGCTGCACGAGGCCTTCCCCGGCCTGCACGAAGCCCAGCGGGCGTGGCTGGCCCAGGTCGACTCCCTGCCCGCCCCGGACCGCAAGACCCACGAGCTCATCCGCCTGGTCTGCACGGTCATCCTCCGCCAGCAGGACGGCATCGAGCGTCACGCCATGCTCGCCGCCGAGGTGGGCGCCACCTGGGAGGAGGTCCTGGGCTCGATGATGCTGACCACGCCGGGTTTCGGGATCCTGCCCGCCGTCGAGGCCATGCCCGCCGCCCGGCGGGGCTTCGACGCCGCCGAGGCCCCCGAGGACGAGGGGCCGTGACCGACCCCTACCGCCGCCCCGACTTCCGCCTGCTGCCCCGGGTGGGGGACCAGAACGAGTTCTTCTGGACTTCCGGGGCCGACGGCACCCTGCGCTTCCTGCGTTGCGGCGGTTGTGGCTACTGGATCCACCCGCCCAGCCCCATCTGCCCGATCTGCCACCGCCGGGAGGTCGCCCCCGAGGCCGTGAGCGGCGAGGCCACCCTGCACACCTACACGGTCAACCACCAGGCGTGGATCCCGGGCTTCGACCCGCCGTACGTGGTCGCCATCGTGGAACTGCCCGAGCAGGAGGGTCTGCGGCTCACCACCAACCTGGTGGGCTGCCCGATCGCCGACGTCCACATCGGCATGCCCCTGCAGGTCACCTTCGAGCCGTGGGAGGACGTCTGGCTCCCGCTCTTCGAGCCGGCATGAGCGTCGTCGTGCTGGCCCAGTCGGCGACCGAGGCGGCCCCGCCCGCCGCCGACCTCACGGTGCCGCTGGCGGTGATCGCCGTCTGCGTGGTGGTCATCGCCGTCACCGTGGCCGTCCAGTGGTCCCGGCACCGCCGCCGGCCCGAGGCCCCGGTGGGCGGGGAGTAGGTTCCGCCGCCGTGCACCTGCGGTACACCGACGAGGACGAGGCCTTCCGGGCCGAGCTGCTGGCGTGGCTCGACGAGCACCCGCCCCCCACCGCCGAGGAGCGGGAGGGTCGTCGTTCCAGTGCCGACCTGCCCGACTGGGCCCGCCAGTGGCAGCGCACCCTCTTCGACGGCGGGTGGCTGGTCCCGGGGTTCCCCCCCGAGTGGGGCGGCCGCAACGCCACCGCCGTCCAGCAGATGATCTACTTCGAGGTGTTCTCCGACCTCGACATCCCGCGGTCGGTGAACCCGCAGGGCCTGTCGATCGTGGCCGCCTCCATCCTCGACCACGGCACCCCCGAGCAGATCGAGCGCTGGGCCCTGCCCACCCTGCGGGGCGAGTTGGCCTGGTGCCTGGGCATGAGCGAGCCGGGGGCCGGCAGCGACCTGGCCGGTCTCACCACCCGGGCCACCCTCGACGGTGACGAGTTCGTGGTCAACGGCCAGAAGGTGTGGACCTCCGGCGCCCACCACGCCGACTGGTGCCTCTGCTACGTGCGCACCGACCCCACGGCGCCCAAGCACAAGGGCATCAGCGCCCTGATGGTCGACATGGCCTCGCCGGGCATCACCTGCCGGCCCCTGCCCGAGCTCACCGAGCCCGACTACGCCGACTTCAACGAGGTGTTCTTCGCCGACGTCCGGGTCCCCGTCGACCAGCTCCTCGGGCCGCTGAACGGCGGCTGGGCGATCACCCAGGGCTCCCTGGCCCACGAGCGGGCCATGCTCTGGATCTCCAACACGACCAACCTCCAGCGCTCGGTCGAGGCCTTGGCCGAGCTGGGCGACCGGCCCGGTCCCGACGGCCGACCCCGGCGCGACGACCCCCGGTTCCGCGACGACCTGGCCCGCCTCCACATCGACGCCTGGGCGGCGACCCTCATCGGGTACCGGGGCTTCGCCCTCGCCGCCGAGGGCAAGCCGGCCCCCGCCCACGCAATCCTCAAGGCCTTCACCAGCGAGGCCGAGCGGGAGCTGGACCTCGTCGCCGTCGAGGCCCTGGGCCCCGACGGCATCGACCAGTCGATCCCCGGCCGGGCGGTGATCCGCGAAGGGTCCTGGGCCGAC
>CAYTJS010000053.1:0-4847 GCA_964438115.1 uncultured Iamiaceae bacterium | reverse complement strand
ATCGCCGAGCGCATCCTCGGCCTCCCCCGCGGGTGACCGGCCGGCGGTGACCGAACACGGGGTCGAGGGGCGGCGGATCATCGTCACCGGCGCCGGCCAGGGCATCGGCCTCGGCATCGCCCGCCACCTCGTCGCCCACGGGGCCCGGGTCACCCTGGCCGAGTGGAAGCCCCACCGCCTGGAACGGGGCCTGGTGGCCATGGCCGAGGTCGCCGACGACGACCGGTACCTGGGCACGGTCACCGACATCGCCGACCCGGCGAGCGTGGCCGCCATGGTCGACGCCACCGTCGAGCGCTTCGGTGGCGTCGACGGCCTGGTCAACAACGCCCACACGTTCACGCCCAAGGCGTCGCTGCTGGAGGTCGACGAGGCCGACCTCGACGTCAACCAGTCGACGGTCAAGGGGACCTGGCACGCCATGCGGGCGGTCCACCCCCACTTCGCGATCCAGGGTCGGGGGCGCATCGTCAACGTCGCCTCCGCCGCCGGCATCACCGGCATGGCCGACTACGGCGCCTACAACATGGCCAAGGAGGCCATCCGGGCCTTGACCCGCACGGCGGCGCGGGAGTGGGGCCGGGACGGCATCGTGGTGAACGCCATCGCCCCCGGTGCGGCCAGCCCGCGGGGCCGCGACGCCGCCCGCCGCAACGAGGCCGAGCACCGGGAGTTCCTGAAGGACCACCCGATGGGCCGTCAGGGTGATCCCGAGGACGACATCGCCCCGGTGGTCCTCTTCCTCTGCTCCGACGCCTGCCGCTTCCTGACCGGCCAGACCCTGATGGTGGATGGCGGCAGTTTTCTGTGGGCGTAGGTTCTGGGTGATGGGGATCCACTACGAGCACGTCGGGGACCACACGGTGGTCATCACCATCGACCGGCCCGAGACCAAGAACGCCCTCGACCTGTACCACTTCCGGGACCTGGCCCAGGCGTGGCGGGACTTCGCCGCCGACGACGAGGCGTGGGCGGCCATCGTCACCGGGGTGGGTCGCAACTTCATGGCCGGGGCCGACCTGAAGACCTACATCCCCCAGATCACCGAGCTGCACCAGAAGCTGAAGGAGGGCGGTGAGGGCGTCGACGAGATCGACGGCTGCAAGCTGAGCGACGGCACCGAGGCCGTGCTGCGGGGGGCGAAGATCTACAAGCCGATCATCGCCGCCGTGAACGGCCCCTGCGTCGCCGGGGGGATGGAAATGCTCGGTGGGGTCGACATCCGGGTCGCCACCCCCCACGCCCGGTTCGGGGTGATGGAGCCCAAGCGGGGTCTCTTCGCCGGCGGGGGGACCACGGTGCGCCTGCCCCGCCAGCTCGCCTTCCCCGCGGCGATGGAGTTCCTCCTCACCGCCGAGGCCTTCCCGGCCGAACGGGCCCTCGAGCTGGGTCTCCTGAACGAGATCGTCGAGGAGGACGACCTGCTCGACCGGGCCCGCGACTGGGCGGCCCGCATCAATGCCAATGGGCCGCTGGCCGTGCGGGCCACCAAGGAGAGCGTGCTGCGGGGCCTGGCCACCGACATGCGCGAGGCCTACGAGATCGAGGCCGAGCTGAGTGGGGTGGTCTTCAGCAGCGAGGACGCCAAGGAGGGCCCGCGGGCCTTCGCCGAGAAGCGGCCGCCGGTCTGGACCGGCCGGTAGCGGTCGTGGGCGTCGACCCCCGCACGCCCTGTGTCATCGGGGTGGCCCAGTTCGTCTCCCGTCCCGAGGACGGCCCCGCCCCCGAGCCGCTGGCCCAGTGGGAGCGAGTGGCCCGCGATGCCGCCGCCGACGCCGAGGCCCGCCGTGAGGTCCTGGCCCGCGTCGACAGCCTCGACGTCGTCTACTGCCAGAGCTGGGCCTACGACGACCCGGCGGAGCGCCTGGCCACGGCCCTGGGGGTCGAGCCCCGTCGGCGGCACTACTCGGGGATCGGGGGCACGACCCCCCAGGTGCTGGTCGACGATCTGGCCGCGCGCATCCTGGCCGGCCAGGCCGACGTCGGCCTGATCTGCGGGGCCGAGGCCCTCGACACCAAGCGCCGCCTGAAGAAGGCCGGGGAGCGCCCGGCCTGGAGTCACCGCGACCCCGATCCCGGGCCCTTCCCGTTCGAGGCCCCCTTCCACCCCGCCGAGGTGGCCCACGAGGTGTTCCAGGCCTACCTCACCTTCGCCCTCTGGGACGTGGCCCGCCGGGCCCACCTGGGCGTGGGGCCGGACGCCTACCGGGCGGCCATCGGCGAGCTGCTCGCCCCGATGACCCGGGTGGCGGCGGCCAACCCCTACGCCTGGTTTCCCGTCGAGCGGACCGCCGACGAGCTGATGACCCCGACGGCCGACAACCGCCTGGTGGCCTACCCGTACACCAAGTGGTCGGTGTCGGTGATGGACGTCGACCTCGCCGCCGGGCTGGTCGTGGCCAGCCACGAGGCGGCCGACGCCCTGGGGGTGCCCGCCGACCGGCGGGTGTACCTGCGGGGCTGGGCGTACGGCTGCGACCCCACCTACGTCGCCGAGCACCCGGACCCCTGGCGGTCGCCCGCCATGGCCGCGGTCTTCTCGGCCGCCCTCGACGGGGCGGGGGTCGGTGTGGACGACCTGGCCCACCTCGACCTCTACTCCTGCTTCGCGTCCTCGGTCCACCTGGCCCTCGACGCCCTGGGCCTGCGGGCCGACGACCCCCGGGGCCTCACCGTCACCGGCGGGCTGCCCTTCGCCGGGGGGGCGGGCAGCAACTACCTCACCCACTCGATCGCGGCCGTGGTCGAGACCCTGCGCCACGACCCGGGCGCCGCCGGGCTGGTGACCGGCGTCGGGATGCACCTCACCAAGCACGTCGCCGCCGTCTACAGCACCGAGCCCGGGCCGGTGGCGCCCCCCGACGACGCCGCCCGGCAGGCGGCCCTCGACGCCGACCATCCGCCCGTCCCCATCACCGACGAGGCCACCGGTCCCGCCACCGTGGCGACCTACTCGGTGGTCCACGGCCGCGACGGCGCCCCGCAGTGGGGCCTGGTCGTGGCCGACCTCCCCGACGGCAGTCGGACCTACGCCCGGGTGGAGGACGACGACCTGCTGGCTGCCCTCGAGGCAGAGGAGTGGGTGGGGGCCTCCGTCGACCTGATCGCCGGCGACGGCGGGCGGAACCTGGTGGCACCGGGCACGCTGGGGTCGTGAGCCCCGACCACGACCTCACCGGCCGCACCGTCCTCGTCACCGGCGGCAACGCCGGCCTGGGGCTGGAGACGGCGGTGGCCCTGGCCGCGATGGGGGCGGCGGTGACCATCACCTCCCGCGACGAGGCCCGGGGTGCGGCGGCGGTGGTCGAGATCCGGGAGCGGACCGGGGTCGAGGTGGAGGTCATGGCCCTGGACCTGGCCAGCACGGCGTCGATCCGGGCCTTCGCCGCCGCCTTCCTCGCCGGCCACGACACCCTTCATGTGCTGGTGAACAACGCCGGGCTGATCCTCAGCGAACGGACCGAGACCGAGGACGGGTTCGAGACCACCTTCGGGGTGAACCACCTGGGTCACGTGCTGCTGACCGACCTCCTCCTCGATCGCCTGATCGAGAGCGCACCGAGCCGCATCGTCGTGGTCGCCTCCGAGGCCCACAAGTTCGCCTACGACGGCCTGCGCTTCGACGACCTCCAGTGCCACGGGCGGTTCGTCTCGTACCGGGTGTACGGCCGCTCGAAGCTGGCCAACATCGCCTTCGTCCGGTCCTTGGCCCGTCGGCTGGAGGGCACGGGTGTGACGGTCAACGCCGTGCACCCCGGCAGCGTCGCCACCCGGTTCGCACGCGACGGCGACACCCGCTTCCTCACGGCCATCACCACGGCGATGGCCCGGCCGTTCTCGCGGACCCCCGAAGAGGGGGCCCGCACCCAGGTGTGGGCGGCATCGGCCCCCGAGTTGGCCGACGTCACCGGGGCCTACCTGGTGAACGAGGCGCGGGCCGACCGGCGGCTGTCCCGGGCCGCCCGTGACGGCGAGGCGGCCGAGCGCCTGTGGGCGGTGAGTCGGGAGCTGTTGGGACTGGACCCGGACCCGGCGCCGAGCCAGGGCTAACGTCGAGTCCGTGAGTGACCCCGTCGACCCCACCCGCCTCGACACGCCGGCCGTGCCCGATCCCGGGGCCACGGCACCGGTCACCGGCGGGACGCCGGCCGCCGACCCGACCGGCGAGCTGCACGTCGAGGTCCCGCCCCAGCCGGCCACGCCCGGCGGTGGTGACCCCTACGGGGGCGGCGGGGGCTACGGCGACGACGGTGGCGCAGGTGGGCCCGGCGACGAGGAGGAGCCGCCCTGGTACAAGACCACCTCGGTCATCGTGCTCGGGGTGATCGTCCTCATCCTGCTCATCGCCATCGGCGTGGCCCTGGCCTCGGGCGGCGGGGGCGACGACGGCGGCGACGACACGACGACCTCCGAGCCGACGACCAGCTCCACCAGCTCGACCAGCTCCACGTCGTCGACCACGAGCTCGACCACCAGCTCGACGACCACCTCGACCACCAGCACCACCACCTCGACCACCACGACGACCACGTCGACGACGGTGCCCCTCACCACCGCCCCACCCGCCATCACCTGAACCTCGCCGCCGCCCTGGCGGTCAACCACGGAGCGTGGTACTCCTGGTCACGCGATGCGAGGACTGGGGTGGATGGCCAAACTGCGGCGACGCAGTGTCCGGGCGACGGCGGCCGTCGTCGTCCTCGCCGTCGTTGCCGCCGTCACCCTGCTGCCGACCGGTCCCCGTCCCGCCCGGGAGCCGATCACCCCCACGACGGTGACGGCCTGGTCCTCCACCCGGGGGGTCCTGCACCTGACCGTGCCCGAGGTCACCACCGGCGGCGCCCCCT
>CAYTJS010000052.1:0-16148 GCA_964438115.1 uncultured Iamiaceae bacterium | reverse complement strand
GGCTCATCGACGACGGCGAGCACGCCGAGGCCATCTCCGAGTTGATGGGCCACTCCTCGATCGGCGTCACCATGGACACCTACGGGCACCTGATGCCCGGCGCCCGTGACCGGGCGGCCTCCCGCCTCGACGACCGGCGCCCACCACGGGTGGTCGGCACCTGATCTGTAGGACTTCACCGTCGCTCGCGCGATCTTGCGACCTTCACGCGCGATCGCTCGGTGTCTCTCAGTTGTCTTCGTGCTTGGCGGAAGGCTGACAAGGGGGGACCAGCGGCGCGCGAATACCGTCCGCACGCGACGATCGGCCACTCTGTGTGATCGGCGCAGCAGTGGGCTTCCGGAGTCCGGACGCTTCCAACTATCGAGGAGTCCGACCGACCAGCCTGAATCGCGCCGGAGCGGTCGCCTACACGGCAACTCCCGACATGCGGTTCCGACCTTCGTAGCCTGAGCTACGGCCTCGGTGAGCCGCCATGAGAGCTCCCTCGACAATCAGCTCGAACTTGAGGAGAAGCTCATGCCTGACAGCTCGGTCTCGAGCGCGGCGATCCGCTTGCGAGCGGCAGCCAGCTCGGCGTTGTCGGTGGAGCTCAATCCGGGTTTGCGCCCGGAGTCGATCAGGTGCTGGTTCCACCAGTTGTAGACGGTCTGGTCTGACACCCCGAGATCGGCCGCGACCTCCGCGACGGGCCGTCCGGACTCGACCAGATCGATCACACGCCGCCGGAACTCCAGCGGATACGACCTCGGCATGGGGGCTCTCCTCGTTCTCGAAGAGCATGGCCCGAGTCCAACAACCCGACTCCGCCACACCGGGGGCACATCAAGCCCTCTATGAACCCCGGGGCGGTTCACTGGCGCCAAGGGTCGGGGTGGGCTGGGAGACAATGGCCGCTTCACCGGTCGATCGGGAGGGCGTCGCACAAGGCCCGCAGTCATCCGTCTCGTGGACCTCGGCATCTGAGTCGTTCACCGCCTCGATGAACTTCGTGCAGTCTGTGATCCAGCCGATCGCCGTCGACTGGGGCGGGGACCACCCAGCTAGTTCATGCGATGACCAAACAGACAAATCAGGGGTCACTTCGGGACATGAGCGTTTGCATGTGCGAAACCATGTGCGAAACCTCCGACGACGAAGGAACCGAAGGTCGACGTGGAGTTCCCCCGCTTTCCCGGACACCTACTGTTCGCGGCTGAGGCCGCGTGAGAGGAGTCCGTATGCCTGCCCCCTATCCGCGTGAGTTCCGTCAGCGGGCTGTCGAGTTGGCCACCCAACCCGACGCGAAGGTTGGTGAGGTCGCACGCGATCTCGGGATCGCCGAGTCGGGGCTGCGCCGCTGGATCGCTCAGGCCGAGGTCGACGCCGGCCGCCGGGAGGGCCTGACCAGCCAGGAAAAGGCCGAGTTGGCCGAGTTGCGGCGCCGCAACCGGGTGCTGGAGGCCGAAAACGAGATCCTCAAGCGGGCTGCCGCGTACTTCGCCAAGGAGAACGTTCTCCCAAAATGAAGGCCCGGTTCATCGATGAGCACCTGGTCCCGGCCGGGTTCTCGGTGTCGATGTGTTGCCGGGTCCTCGCCTTGTCATCGGCGGGTTTCTATGAGTGGCGGGCCCGCCAGAGCCACCCCGCGGCCCGCACGATCGCGGATCAGGAGCTGACCGAGACGATCATCGAGATCCACCGCCAGTCCCGGGGCACCTACGGCGCTCCTCGAGTGCATGCCGAGCTTCGGCTCGGCCAAGGGATCCGCGTCGGCCGCAAACGCGTCGAGCGACTGATGCGCAACGCGGGCATCGAGGGAGTCACCCGCCGCCGCCGGCGGGGCTGCACCCGCCGAGACCCCGACGCGACACCCTCAGATGACCTGGTGGTGCGCCAGTTCCGGCCCAGCGAACCCGACCGGCTCTGGGTCGCCGACATCACCGAACACCCCACCGGTGACGGCAAGGTCTACGCCGCGGTAGTCATCGACGCCTACAGCCGCATGGTGGTGGGCTGGTCGATCGCCGATCACCTCCGCGCCGAGCTCGTCGTCGACGCCTTGGACATGGCCCGCTGGCGCCGGCGACCGACGCGAGGCCGCACCATCCATCACAGCGACCACGGCACCCAATACACCTCTTGGGCCTTCGGCCAACGCCTCCGCACCGCCGGGCTACTGGGCTCGATGGGCACCGTCGGCGACGCCCTCGACAACGCCGTGGCCGAAAGCTTCTTCGCCACCCTCCAGACCGAGCTCTTGGACCGTCACGACTGGGCCAGCCGCCACCAGCTCGCCCAGGCGATCTTCGAGTGGATCGAGGTCTTCTACAACCCCGTCCGCCGCCACTCCACCGTCGGCATGCTCAGCCCCGCCGACCACGACCGAGCAGCCCCACGAGCATCTGCGGCATGATCACCCTGCACCCCATCCAACCTCTCCGGGAAAGCGGGGGAACTCCAACGCCCGTGCAGGCGCTCACGCGTAGGTTCAGCCTAGGGGACGGCGTGGGGCCCGGGCCCACTCGCTGGTGGGCGCCTCAGCGCTTCACCACCCCACCCCATGCGACGGCGGTGAGTGCGCTTCGTTCGCCTTGCGGCAGCGGGTGGTCGGACCGTGGCCGTTCGGTTGGGAACGAGCTCGGCCTCCCGACGGGATCTGCCGCAAGGCAGGTCGAAAGTCCTTGTCCTGGCCGATGGCGGCCGTCATAGTGACAAGGTGCGTCGACTCATTCGCTCGTGAAGCTGGAGGGGTTTCATGTCCAAGGTTCGTGAACAGGTAGCTGCAGTCGAGTTTGAGTTCACGACTGGTCTGACGCCTGACCAGGTTGCCGGGGCCTGTGATCGAGCGGCCGAGGTCAAGGTGTTCGGGGCTGGCGGGAAGTTCAAGGAGATTCAGCGAGGGGAAACCGGGGACGGTCGCCGATTCATCAATTACAAGGTGCGGGTCGGGGCCTTCGAGTCTGCTCGAGTCGTGGTGGCCTGGCAGCCCAGCGATACGGGTTGTCGTGGCTCGATGCGGATTCCCAGCTTCGATGTCTCGCAGCAGAAGCTGTTCATGCTGATCCCCGTCAGTCCGAAGAGCGTGCCAGCGCTGAAAGTGATTCGTCGCTTCGCGGACACGCTCCGGGTGGAGTTGAAGGCTACGGTCTGAGTGCGGGGTGGAGTGTGAGCGAAAACGAAGCGGTGATTCTCCTGCTCGTTGTTCTTGTCGGCATCCCTACGCTCATTTCGATCTTCGCTGACAACGCCGTCGAGACGATGCAAGGGTGGTTCGATCGATCTCGTAGTCGACGAGCGGAGACCCAGCGGATCCTCGACTGTTCGCTTGATCGCCAGCAGATGGCTCCGATACTCCAGATGTTGGTCGACCGCGGATGGACCATCGAGGACTACGCGGGTGTCAACACACGGATCCACTCGCCTCTCGGAACGGTGGTTCTGATCGGCCTCGCAGAACGATCGTCGGGCACACGGATTACGGTGGCGGCATCACCTGAGCACCTCGAGTCGGTGACCGGCGAGATCCTCGGGGTTGCGAGAGAACTGGATCCGAGCGCCCGGGTTCATCCAGGACGGTGATCTTCGGCTGGGTGATCAGGGCGGCGGGCGCCGCTGAGCCGGGGTCGCGACTTGGTGAGGCGAACTACGGATGATTGACACTCCGCGGTGGACGGAGAATCGTCTGAGCATCGTGCCGTGCTACGAGGAGTTCAACTCCTTGCCCGGGCAGTGGTTGTATATGGCCGGCGACGAGCCCGAGGTCAGCTCCTGGCGGGCGCTCGAGGCGGTCCTGTACGCGGAGATCGGCCCAGACGATTCGGGTCCTCGTGGGGGTGCTGTCGACTGTGAAGACACGATGGTCGCCCATGGCAAGCTGCATCTGACTCTTGGTCAGGCATGGCTTGTAGGGCTCTTCGTCAGCGGCGAGAAGCGTCTCGCTGGTGGCCTGGGGCGGTCGGCGGCAAGATTCAGCGTTGAAGATCATGGTCTGCTGGCCTTCTACTGGGCCTTCACGGACATCGAGTCCGTTGCTCTGGTCAGAACCAAGAAGTACCTGCAGATTTGGGACAACGTCCTCCTCGTGGAGTCGAACAACCCACGGGCGGTTCTCGAACTGCGGATCGTGGCGCCGCAAGGACCGAACCGGGAGTGGGCTGTGTCACGGGGCATGAAAGGCTCGGCGGGCCGAACGTCGGGGATGACCGGGCTGCTCGCCGGCTTGGCCGAGCGGGTTGCGCACGCACGGAAGGCGGCACCCGTGTGGCGGACTGAGCATGACGGACCTGACGAAACGACGATGGCCGACTTCCCTTCCTCACAGCACAGGGACTCGGGCGGGCGAGCGATAGCCGGGTGGCTTGTAGACCCCTACGGTAGGTACGAACGTCGCTGGCGGAATGGCTCTGGCTGGTCCCAGTTCGTATGGACGGACGAGCGCGGGGTCCATGCCGATTCGGATTTCGGCGTGCCGATCACGCCGGCCGTGCTCCAACCGGCAACGAGCCGACTGTCTGACGGGTTCTGCACGCAGTGCGGCACCCCGCTGTCAGAGCAGTGGCAGTTCTGTCGTGCCTGCGGAGCGAGCACCACCGAACCCGCAGACACCCACCCGACGCCGTCAGGCGGAGACGATAAGCCCAGAGAAGGGCCCGTGCCACCGGCTGGGCCCGCCCCTGCACCAGAGAGCCTGGCCTCAGCACCCCAGGCGCCCGACGGCGACGACACGGGGACCGTGGCCGGCCCGCCAAAGGCTCACGCCGCTTCTCCAGCCGGTTCGCGCTGGCGCCTGTCGGCCATGGTTGCGGCGCTAGCGATCGGTGTCGTGGTCGCCCTTGGGATTGGGAGGTTGCTGTCTGGAAGCGACTCCGCTGACTCGGGCTCTGAGTCGCTTCGACCTGGTGATCCACTCGAACGTACGTTGGCTGCGGATTCGACAGATCGCTTCGATCTTGTCGATCCCGGGACCGACGTCGTTGTGATCACTGTCACAGGTTCTGACGGCTTTTCGCCTGAGCTCCGGCTCATCGAAGGCGGCGAGTTTCTCAGGTCGGCACAGGCTGAAGCGGGGGCCAGTGTGACACTTTCGACCCCGGCCGCTGAGGGGGTCTTGTACCAAGTCGAGGTCCAGGAGCGCACCGGAGCGAACGGTAGGTACACGATCCGCATGACCCGCGAGAGCTTCGAGTGACCCCCCGGCGTGCACCATCACCTTCTCGCGGTGGTGCGCGAAGGTCCCGCTCGCCTCGCCACGGGACCGCCACCGACATCGAGTCACGCAGACCGATCCGGTCTGCGTGCTGGCAGGACTGCGGTACGTCGTGTCCTTGGCGTCCACTCGATGAGGGCCCAACCGGGTGGGGGCTCGCTGGCGGTGAAGCCCCCATCGTTGTGAGGCGGTCGAGATGACATCGGTGCCCGGCAGGGCAAGGTGAGGGTCGTGAGCCGTAGGTCGGTAGCAATCGGTGCGATGGCGGTCGTGGTCATCATGGTCGTCGGCTTCTTGTGGCTGGTCGGGGACAGGGGCGCCCCGGAGAGCGGCGAGGCTCCCACTCAGCTTCCGGTGCCGTCCCGGCGAGAGGCAGCCGCTGTTGCAGATGGGGCCGGTGTCGGGAGTCCATTGGCGCCTCGGTTCCCCCCGGTGCCTCCGGCCGGAGGTGGTGCCGGCTACCTCGCGGGCGACGGCGGGGTCTTGGTCGATGCGCACAGGTCTGTGGGGGCGCTGGTCCGGACCGAGCCACCCGATGAGGCTGGCTGTATCCAAGTCGGTGATGGTCTCGACTCGCTAGCCACCCCAGCGGTGCTCTATGAACGTGCCGGCCAAGTGCCCGACGAAGTTGTCCAAGAGCTCTTCATCGGGCTGACGGCTTCGACCCTCCGGTTCCTGGCTGCCTGCGCTGAGGGCAACGAGCGACTGCGTGGCGAGCTGGCGTTCCAGTGGGTGCTCATCGATCGTCGCCTGAGCGACCTGGGAGTCCCTCAATGAGCGCCTTCGGTCGAGTGGGGCGTGCCTGCAGCGTGTACGCGATGGCCGCGTTTCTGGTCGCGGTGTTGGTTGGCGCTCCGCCATCAGCAGGCGCGGAGGCACCGTCGGATGACGTGTCCTGGGTGTCGACTGGCGACTCGTTCTCTTCGGGAGAAGGCATTGACGGGAACCAAGGGGCTTGCGCACAGTCGCCGCTGGCCTACGGGCCGCTGGCAGCGCGGCTAGCTAGGGACGCAGGCTGGGCCATCAACCAAGAGGCGTTCACGGCGTGCACCGGTCACCTGATCGAGGACCTGTTCAACCAACGGCCCGGTGTCGGAAGGAGGTCCCTATGGGAGTGGGGGACCGTCGAGCAGGGCACACCAGAAAGGGTCGACCTCATCACCTTCTCCTTCGGTAAGAACGACATCGGCTTCGGCGACCTACTTCGGGACTGCCTGCCAGTGGCCACCAGCTTCCGCCAGGCCGTTACCGACGGCGTCGTCAACGTCACGGGCTGCCACACCCCAGAGGAAGAGATCGCCGCCCGAATCGACGCGTTGGTCGACCCGCCACGGCGAGACTGTGTTGGTGGCCGCCACGGATCTCGGCGCTCGGGGGACCCCGCGTACGACTGCAACTTGCTCATCAGCGACGCCAACACGGCCACACCCACTGATGACATCCGCGGGTCACTCGTCGACTTCTACGTCTACCTCGCCCAACGCCATCTCACCGACCGAGGCCATCTCGTCGTCGTCGGCTACCCACAGATGTTCGCCCCGGTCCAGGAGTGGCCCGGATGGGTCAAGATCGAGTGCCGGGGGATCCTGCGGGGTGACGCCGAGCGGATCAACCGGCTCGGCAGCCTGCTCGATGGAGCCCAGATCCGGGCCGTGCGACAGGCCAACAACCGATTGGGGGAAGAGCGTGTGCAGTGGCTGCCCCGAAGCATCATCTATCGGGACGGCGGCCATGAACTGTGCGGGCGCGGCGAGGACTGGCTCAATGGGCCAGACGTCGACATCGACGGTGACGGCGTTCGCTTCCAAGGCTCCTACCACCCGAATGCGCCGGGTCACGAGGCCACCGCTCGACAACTGCTCGTCCTGCTCGACACCCTCCTCGCTACCGTGGTCGCCAACGGCGACGGCATTGCCGGTGTCCGCCTCTTCGAGCCCGCCGGCGACCTGCTTGACCACCTCGTCGAAGACCTGGGCCCCCCGGATGGCGACACCGGCTGGCAGGAGATCGCCTGTCTCCCAGGCGACCCAGCCCGTGAGCGCGTCCTGCGATGGGGCGCCCTCAGCGTCACGGTCACCGACGACCCCGCCCAGTTCCCGTATCCGTTCCTTTCGGCCTGGCTGCTGAACGCCGCCGACGGTGACCAACCCGAAGCGCTTGCTGTCGAACCGGCGGTAGCGCTCGGCGATCGGTACGAGGAGGTCGCCGCGCAAGGGGCGGTGTGGGACGAGTTCTATGGCTCTTGGGAACTGGCGAACCTCTTCGGAGAAACGAGCTCGTCAGCCCCCGATCCGGATGCCACCGTGACCGCCTTCGGAGCGGGTGGCACCGGCCTTTTCGGCTGCTGATCGGATGAGCGATGTGCGGTCATCGACACGCCTGTCCTTCGGCCCTATGGCGTTCGAATCTTGTGGAGCAGGATGTAGGGAGCGCGGATCCTGAGGACAGGCGGAGGGACAACCATGGGAAACGCTGAGGAGCGGGTGGCAGAGGTCGAGCGGGTCTTCGAGACCAGGCTCGGTCCGGATGAGATCTACGCGGCGATTCAACGCAGCGCTGCCGCGGCCAAGGTCGCTGCCGGGGGCGGGAAGCTCCAAGAACTCGCTCGCCAGGAACAACAAGACGGTAGTGACGCCGTCTACTTCGCGGTTCTCATGGGCATCGGCGTCGAGCATGGACGTATTGCTGTGCGTTGGTGGCCGGAGCGGCCCGGATGGCATCGCGCCAAGGTCCATGTCATCAGCTACGACACAAGTCAGGTGGCGCCCCTCGCCCCCAAGACCATTCCGATCCTGCGGTGCGTTCGCAGATTCGTGGCCGCACTCGAGGTCGAGTTCCGCAAGGACACCGCGAAGGGGGCAGCCACCCGCACGGACACATCGACACCGACCGAGCCGGTGACAGCCGAGCCGACCGACCCTGAGATCGACCACTTGGTCGAGCTCGTCGAGCGCGGTGTGTCTGGCGGAACGCTGTCAGACGCCGAGCTGGATGAGCTGGCAGCGGCGGGGATCACCCCTGTGCATGAGCCGGGTCGAGAAGTCGAAGCCACCGACGAGGTCTCGTCAGCGTCAGAGGGCAACCCGTCGATGGCGGATGCGCGACGCCGGCTTGTGGAGGAGGGGTTCGTCGACGAGTCAGCCGACGGGCCAGGCGAGGGGGTCTCTGAGGCGACGGGCCCCGCCGGCGGGATGGATCCGCGGCGTGCGTCCGCTGCCGCCGGGCACCACGGCGGTGTCGGGGGTGGTGAGTTCTGCACGCAGTGCGGGAACCCGGTAGAGGGGCGATGGCAGTTCTGTGGCGCCTGTGGGGCGAGCACCACCCACGATCTCGCCGCGACGCAGCAGCCAACTACGGCTGGGGCCGGCGATCCCACCCGGCCGGATGACCCAGCACCAAGCGGAGCAAGACCTGGATCGTCCCCCGACCCTGGTCTGCGCCAGTCGATCCAGGCGTTCGGCCAGCCTGGGCGAACGAAGCCATCAGCGCCGGCAAGTAGCGCGAGGCGCCGCCCGCCGGTGACCCGCGCTTCACCTCAGTACATCGGAGACGCCGATCTCGGTGGTGTTCCTCTACGCCAGTTGGTCGATGCCTTGTGTTGGGTCATCGCCGGGATCGCCGTGATCGTCTTTGGCGCGCAGCCTGATGTGGGTTCGGGCTGGGCGGTGGTGATCGGCTTGCTCGGGATCGGCTACGGCCTCAGAGTGCTCTTCGGAAGCGGCTCCTACTGGACGTCGAATTTCGTGTACGTGATAGCCCTGTTGGCCGTGTTCGCCGCGCTTGGCGCCATCTTCTAGCTCGTGCTGCGTCAGGTCGAAGGGGTGCTATTGCGACCTTGCGGAGGGCGCGGTGGTGCCGATTGTTTGATGTGGTCCCACCGTGATGAGCCCGGTGGCGGAAGGGGAGGTGGTCGCCCCTAGCGGAGACTGCCGGGGTAGCTGTGGGTGTCGGGTAGTCTGCGGGTGAGGCGGTGCAGTGGTGGTTCCGTGGGTGTGGCCGGTGGAGGGTGGGGGTGTCGGGGCTTTCGGATAACCGGTTGACGTTGGTGCCGGCGGTGGGGTTGTACGCGTCGACGGTGGACGACTCTTGGATGGTCGGCAAGGTGGGGGTGGCGGCCTCGAACATCACGTGTGCTCCGCTGGTGGGTGATGGGCAGCGGTCGCTGGGCGAGTGGCGGGCGAGCGACACCGAGTTGCATGTGGTCTGTGACCGCGACGACCGGGGGCCGCGCAGCGGTGTCGAGTCGGAGTATGGGCTGGTCTGTGTGGCGGTTGGGCGTCACCGCATGCTGCTCACCGAGACGGCGTTGTTGGGTGCGGTGGAGGGCCGCACGGCGTGGGGGGCCTCGGGGGGCAAGAAGGCGGGGTGTCTGTTGGTGTGGAAGTGGGATCTGGCTGACATCGACCAGATCGAGGTGCACCGGCTGAAGAAGGCGTTGAAGCTGTGGGATGTCGGCTTGATCATCACCTGTGCTGACCCGGAGGCCGGCCTCTACTACAGCGCGATGGGTGACGGTGCGGCGCCGTTCGGGGCGGTCGACAAGACGGCCAAGGCGGCCAGTGTCGAGGGGTCGGCGCTGTTGGGGTTCGCTGGCGCGATCGCAGCGGCGGCGACGGCAGGCGGCCGGCGGGTCGAACGGACCCAGCGCCAGGACCGCAAGGGCCTGGTTTCTGTCTTTCGGTTCTCGCCCGCCGCTGGTGGCGCGGGCCCGGACCCCGGGTCGCCGGGGGGTGCGCTGGTATCGGGGGGCCCGGTTGCGGGCGTGGCCGCCACGGTGTTGGCGGGCGAGGGTGGCGGGCCTGACGGTCTCGACGCTCCCGCCGACAGCCCGCCGGCGGATGCGCCAGTGACCTCGGCGGCGCCCGACCCGACCGCGGAGAAATTCTGCACGCAGTGCGGCACCCCGCTGTCAGAGCAGTGGCAGTTCTGTCGTGCCTGCGGAGCGAGCACCACCGAACCCGCAGACACCCACCCGACGCCGGGGGGAGACGACGATGCCAGAGAAGGGTCCGTGTCACCGACCGGGCCCGCCCCCGCGCCCAAGAACCCGACCAGCCCGCCGACATCGCGGCCGGCGGTCCCACGCCAGCCGAAACCAACGGCAATCCCTGACCCCACCGATCCACCCGACCGGCAGGATCACGGGAAGCACCGCCAAGTCATCGCCGCCGCCATCGCGGTCGTCGTGGTAGCCGCAGGGTTCGCCTGGTGGGCCACCACCAACACCGGGGACGAAGCCGGCACCACCAGCGTCGGTGGCGGGGAGGTGACCGACACCATTCCGGTAGGTGCCGGACCGTCCGTGGTGGCGGTTGGTGAAGGCGCGATTTGGGTCGGCGGGGACGGGTCGGTGTCGCGCATCGATCCGGCGAGTCGGGAGGTGACCGACACCATTCCGGCAGGCACCGGGCTGACTGGGATGGCGGTTAGTGAAGGCGCCGGGTGGGTCATGTACGGCTTTGACGGATCGGTGTTGCGTATCGATCTGGCAAGTCGGGAGGTGACCGACACCATTCCGGTAGGTGCCCGCCTGACCGGGCTGGCGGTTGGTGAGGGCGCGGTGTGGGTCCTTTCCATCGACGACAACTTCGACGGGTCGGTGTTGCGTATCGATCCGGCGAGTGGGGAGGTGAGCGAGACGATCTTCGTCGACCCCATGCCGGGCGAGGTGGCGGTTGGTGAGGGCGCGGTGTGGGTCGTTGGCGGCGACGCCGGCGGGGACGGGTCGGTGTTGCGTATCGATCCGGCGAGTGGGGAGGTGACCGAGACGATCCCGATCGGCGTCAGCTTCCCGGGCGACGTGGCGGTTGGTGAGGGCGCGGTGTGGGTCGGCGGGGACGGGTCGGTGTTGCGTATCGATCCGGCGAGTGGGGAGGTGACCGACACCATTCCGGTAGGTGCCGGACCGTACGGGGTGGCGGTTGGTGAGGGCGCGGTGTGGGTCGGCGGGGACGGGTCGGTGTTGCGTATCGATCCGGCGAGTGGGGAGGTGACCGACACCATTCCGGTAGGTGCCGGCGGGGCCGAGCTGGCGGTCGGTGAGGGCGCCGTCTGGGTCGCAAACCACGACGAGGGGACTGTTTCGCGCATCGAACCCTGAGGCTGCAAACGTCTCGGACTGTTTTGGTGGCATTGCGAGGATGACGGGGCGTCGGTGTCAGTGATCGGCCCACGAAGCGATGACCTGCGTTCCGAAACGAGCGCCTGGACGTTCCGGGATTCGCCGATCGGCGTTCCACGGGAGTGCTTGAGGGCCCCGGAATCAAAGGGCGAGCGGGGATTCGCTCATGTCCCGGTCACTTCTGCGATGACCTGCCTCGGTTCTTCCACTGCTGGCGGAACTCCTCGCTGAACAAGTTGCGGATTGCGACACTGTCGAGCGCGCCGTCCACCCCGCGGAGCTCACCTTTAGCTAGCAGCTGACAGACCACCAGCCACGCCTGACCCATCGCGAACGTGAGCCCGCCAGCGACGCTGGCGCTGATCGCGCCACCAACCACGACACCGGCGCCGGGTATGAGCTTGACCAGTCCGCCCACGATCGAGCGGCCGGCAGAAGTAGCGCCTGTGGTGGCGGCAATCCCCGCCATCGTGGTCTTGTCGAGTGACACTCCATACGTCTGCGCGACCGCCGCCATCATCCCTAACTGGATCGGGATCAAGACGAACGCGTCAGCGAACGGGATCGGGGTAGCGCCGGCGGCGCTGGCAGCCGTGACGGCGGCGACGATCTTCGCCTCGGCCTGCATCTTCTTTCGTGAAGCGTCGATCTGCTGGGCGACAGTCAGAGCTTCTTCAACTGCTTGGGGAGCAACTTGAAAGGTGGCATCGAGCACTTCCTGCAAGCCGTGTGCCTCGTGACCTGCGAAGTCGTCGGCGCGCGCCATGGTGAAGAAGGCGCGGCGCCCGAAGACGGGAAGGTCGCGAGCTTGGATGCTCTCGGCCAGCTTCACCGCGTCCGGGTGTGGCTGCCCATGCCGTGTCGGCACCTGCGTTAGCACCAGGATGACGGGGAGGCCCAGGCGATGCATCGCCTGGATCACTTCGGCCTCGGTGTCCTCGAACCTGCGGTCCCCATACCGGACGCAGTACCAAGCCACGTGCAGTTGTTCCGTGATCGGCTTGCCACGCATCGAGGTGACGTAGTCGGCCAGCTCCGACACCAACTGTTCGGTGTCGACGCCGATTTCGAGACCCCGCGTGTCGTATATGCCGAGAAACTCGGTCGAGTACACGTACAGGTGTGCCTTCTGGGTAACCGGTTCACCAATACCAGTCGACGCGATCTCCTCACCAAAGATCGCGTTCACAAGGGAACTCTTCCCGACCCCGGTCTTGCCGAGAAGAACCAGGTTGAAGCGGCCGTACCTCTCGGCTTGGTCGCGATAGGCACGCGTGAACTGGTCCCGGAGCCAGTCGTCAGGTCCGTTCGGCAACGTCTCCCCCTCAAGAAGTAGGACGTGCTAGACCATACGTCAGCACCGTCGCCGCTAGACCCAATCGTTCGCAAGTCCTGGTGGATTGACTGGGCCGCGTCCGCACAAAGGCCCTCTGCTCCTGGGGGGATTCGTGTTGTGAGGCACGTACCTCTTGCCAGGACTCGTCGGTGCACTCTGGCTCAACCAGGCCGGGCCTGGCGCCACGCCATCCCTTCGCGGCGGGCTTGTTCGGCATGACCGATGGCGGTGAGCCACAGCAGGATGTCGTGCAGGCGCAGCCGGCCGAGTTGGACATCGCCGCGGTCGGTGTCGATGAGCCCCGCAAACCGCATCTCCAAGTGGCCCCACGCCTCGGCCTGGGTGGTGAGGTCGTCGTGGATGGTCACCCACGCCTGCCCGGCCGGCAGGCGCTTGCGGGTCACGCCGTCGAGCAGCGGGAACAGCAGCGGGCGCTTGTGGTGCAGCGCCTTGTGGGTGACCGCCACCCCGACTTGAGGCTGGCGCATGAGCACGTACCAGGCCCGGGTCAGCCACCACTCGGGCCGGGAGTCGCCGGACGGCGCTGCCAGCTCGCCGCGGTCCAACTCCCAGAACGGAGGAGCGCCGTCGAGATGCTCGAGGGCCCGTCCCACTTCTGCGGACGCTGCCTGGAGCGCACCGACACGGTCCACGTTCAGCCGGGCGTTGAGCCCGGCAGCCACGGTCAGGTCCACGCCGCTCAACTCGGGGCCCGGGGCGGTGGGGATGCAGTCGAAGGTGCGATAGCCCCAGCGGCTTCGGGTGGTGGGGGGATCCTCGCCGTAGGCCGCCGACCCGCGACGCCCACGGCGCGGCTCATGCTCGGCGAAGGCATACCCGGCGATCACGTCCAACGGCTCGGTCACGCAGACCTCGAACTCGGTGCCGATGGCCAGCCGGATCTCATCGACCCGGGCCTGCTTCCGTCCCACCACGCCACCCCCATGCCCCTCTGTTACGGACGGACGGTAATCGCCGCCCCGGCGCACGGTAGGGCTTGGGTCGGCTACAGAACCCGGGTCACGCCGGATGGCTACCATCCGTGCGGCGACGGGCTGTGGTGACGAGGGGGTGAGAACGCTGGAGGCCAACTCGGCTCGGTGGCACCGGGTGACGCCTTCGACGTTCCCATGGGAGGACGAGGCGATCGACTATCTCCGCTCCGGTCTGGCCGATGCCGACCCGAACCGGGGGTGGTCGAACTTCGAGTTCATCGCCGGCGGGGTGATCTCCGAGGTCGACGCCTTCGTGGTGACCCGCAAGGGCGCCTTCCTGGTGGAGATCAAGTCGACGCCGGGTCGCCTGGTGGGTGATCAGCAGCAGTGGACGTTCCATCGCCCCGACGGTCGCCGATCCACCATGGAGAACCCGCTGTTAGGCGCCAACCGCAAGGCCAAGCGCCTCAAGTCGCTCCTCGAGCACCGCTGGCGCAAGGTGGCCGGCCCCAACGCCTCCAACCGGCCACCGTTCATCCAGCCGGTGGTGTTTCTGTCCGCCGACGATCTTGAGGTGCAGCTCAGCGCCGACGCTCGTCTCGGGGTGTTCGGACGGGACCACGACGAGGACGGATCCGATCGGGCCCGACTGCCAGGGATCCGGGCGGGGTTGAGCCGACTCGGCGCCGCGGAGGCCGACGACCCCCACTTCCGGCAGCTGAACACGCCGACGTCGGCGGCGGTGGCCGAGGCGTTGGAGCTGATCGGCATCAAGGAGTCCGACCACACCAGGCGGGTCGGCTCCTGGGTGTTGCGCCTCGACACGGTCACCGAGCGTCCGGGCATCCAGGACTTCGTCGCCGACCACGACACGACCCGCGGGGTCCGCCGGCGTGTCCGCATCTACTCGCGGCTGCCGCAGATGTCAGACGATCAGGCGATCTCCCTGCGCCAAGCCGCGGATCGTGAGTTCCTGGTCAGCGAGCGGGTCTCGCACCCCAACGTGGTGCGGGCCCTGGACCAGCTCGACACCGATCTGGGCACTGCGCTCGTCTTCGACCTCGATCCCACTGCCGAGCGGCTTGATCACTGGCTGGCCGCCACCGAGGACCTCACCCTCGACGACCGCTTGTCGGTCCTACGGCAGTTGGCCGAGACCATGCAGGCGGTGCATCGGCGCAAGGTGACCCATCGGGCGCTGTCGCCGGGCAGCGTGCTGGTCCGCCCCGGCCGACCGGCCGAGGGCGAGCCCCGCTGGGTGGTGCAGGTCACCGACTTCTCCCTCGCCGGCCGGGATCACGCCGGTTCCCGGGCCTCCACCGTCGGCGGCAGCCTGGTGGGGACCCGGTTCGGGTTGCCGACCGCCGCCCCGGGTGACGTGGTCCTGCTCGCCGACGACAGCGCTGCGCTCTACTGCGCCCCCGAGCTGCTCACCGACGACGACCCCGACGGGGTGTCCCTCGATGTGTTCTCCTTCGGTGCCCTGGCCTTCTTGGTGATCTCGGGGAAGCCGCCGGCCGACTCGCCCCATTCGGTCCGCCAAACCCTGCGCGACGGTGGCGGCCTGCAACTGGCGGCGGTGGCGCCGGGGGTGCCGGAGGAGTTGCACGACATGGTGCTCGACGCCACCCGACCCGGGGTGCCCGACCGATCGACATCCTTCGACGACGTGCTCGCCTGGCTGGACCTGGTCGAGGAAGCCCTGACCGCCCCCGAGCCGGACACGACCGCTGGTGAGATCGCCGGCGATGCAGCTACGCCGCTGCCCGAGGTGGACCCTCTGGACGCCAAGGCGGGGGAGCGTTTGGGCGACGGCGCCGTGGTCAAGAAGCGGCTCGGGCGGGGCTCGACCGCGCTCGCGTTGCTCGTCGACCGGGGTGAGACGGCGACGCCACGCGAGGTCGTCTACAAGGTGTCGCTGGGCGGTGACGCCGACGCCCGCCTTCGGGACGAGGCCGCGGTGCTCGACGGGCTGCGTCATCCGGGGGTGGTCGAACGGCTCGACTTGATCGAGCTGGCGGGCCGACCTGTCCTCGTCGAAGCCGTTGCCGGCCGGGAGTCACTGGCCGACGAACTGCGCCGCAACGGCACCCCTGGCATCGAGTTCCTCGAAAGGTGGGGAACCGACTTGCTCGAGGCGCTGCGCTACCTCGAGCGCGAGGGCCGCTTCCACCGTGACATCAAGCCCGACAACCTTGGTGTCACCGAGGTGGGTGCCAACCGGGAGCAGCATCTGGTGCTGTTCGACTTCTCGCTGGCCTCGACCCCGTCGACCAACCTCCGGGCCGGCACCCCGCCCTATCTCGAGCCGTTCCTCGAGGACCGTGAGCCGAAGCGGTGGGATCTCGCCGCCGAGCGATACGCGGCCGCGATCACCCTCTACGAGATGGCCACCGGCGAGACGCCCCAATGGGGCGACGGCCGGACCCATCCCGCATTCACCGACGCGGAGGTCACCCTCGACCCGCTGCTGTTCGACCCCGCCGCCCGCGCCCCCCTCGAAGGGTTCTTCCGCGTCGCCCTCGACCGCGACCCTGCGCAGCGCTTCGGCAACGCCGAGGCCGCCGC
>CAYTJS010000051.1:0-16189 GCA_964438115.1 uncultured Iamiaceae bacterium | reverse complement strand
GGAAGCTGCCGTAGGCAGCAGTCGCCGCGAAGGCGGCGACGAGCAACACGGCGCCGGCCGGAGCAGCCCACACCCCAGTTCGCCGATAGCTGCCGTCGGACAGCCTCGGTCCGCGGCGGCGACGAGCAACAGAGCCGTATGGCCCATCAAGGGCGTTTCCCCGCCGGTCGTTACCTCATCCATGACCGGGAGTGGGCGGGTGCTGGTGGCCGAGGACGACCTGCGCCTGCGGGCCCAGTTGGGGGTGGCGCTGGCCGCCGGCGGTCACGTGGTGATCGACGCCGGCTCGGTGCGCCAGGCCGCGGCGCTGCTGCGTACCCGGCACCCCGACGTGGTGGTGCTCGACGTGGGCGAGGGCTACCAGGGCCTGGCCCTGCTGCGGGCCCTGCGGGACGAGGTCGCCCCGCCGCACCCGGCCATCGTGGCCCTGGTGCCCGGCGACCAGCCGGCGGCGGCGGCCGAGGCGATGCTGCTGGAGGTCGAGGCCCAGGTGGTCAAGCCCACCGACGCCGAGGCGGTCCTGGCCGCCGTCGACCACGTGCTCCTGGCCCGGGACCACACCCCGGCGTAGACCGGGGAGCGGTGCTAGCCGCCGGCGACGGCGGGGACCAGCGAGACGGTCTCGCCGTCGGGGACCGCGGTGGCCAGCCCGTCGAGGAACCGGACATCCTCGTCGGCCACGAACACGTTGACGAAACGGCGCAGGTTGCCCTCGTCGTCGAGCAGCCGGTCGTGGAACCCGGGGTGGGCCGCCTCGAGGTTGGCGAGGACGTCGCCGAGGGTGGCGCCCTCGACCTCGACCGACGACTCGCCGCCGGTGAGGGTGCGCAGGGTGGTCGGGACCCGGACGGTGACGCTCATTTCAGGGGTGCTCCTCTCCAACGGCGTCCCGGAGGGCCGCCGACGACGGGGCGATGCTAACGGCGACCCCCTCGCCGCCCACGGGGGCAGCCGGCCAGCGGGGGGCGCCGCCGGTGAGCACGACCACCGTCCGACCCGGACCGGCCGTGGCCCGAGCCGCCCCGAGGGCCACCGCCGACGCCAGGTCGCCCTCGATGCCGGCGGTGGCGGCCAGCAGCACCAGCAGGTCGTCGAGCTCGCCCTCGTCGACGGCCACGACCGCGCCCCCGGAGGCCCGGGCGGCGGCGAGCACGTCGGGGCCGTCGGGCGGGTCGCCCATGGCCAGCACGCCCACCCGGGTGGCCGGGTGCACGGGGGCGACGTCGCCGGCCCCGGCGGCGAAGGCGGTGGCCACCGGGGCGCAGCCCGCCGGCTGGCCCACGACCAGGGCCACGCCGGGATGACGGGCCGTCACGGCCCGGTGGGCCTGCAGGGCGAGCGCCCCCGAGGCCATCGGCAGCACCAAGCGGTCGAAGCCGTCCAGGGCCCCCACCTCCACGCCGACCTGGGCGGCGCCGGCCGAGTACCAGGGCCGCAGGTCGCCGTTCACCCAGGCCCAGCCCGCCAGGTCGTCACTGGTGGCCGCGACCCGGTTGACGGCGTCGTAGTCGCCATCGACGACCACGACGGTGGCCCCGTGTCCGACCAGCCCCGCCACGTCGGGGGTGCCCTCGGGCACGAGGACGACCGGCCGCAGGCCGCGGGCCCGGGCCCCCACCACCAGGGCCCGGGCCAGGTTGCCGGTGGACGAGCAGGCCAGGGTGTGGACGCCGAGGGCCTCGGCCCGCTCGGCGGCGGTGGCCACCACCCGGTCCTTGAACGAACCGGTGGCATTGGCCGTCTCGTCCTTCAGCCACAGGTCGGCCACCCCCAGGGCCGCGCCCAGGCCGGGGGCCGCCCGCAGCGGGGTGGTCGTCCGGCCGGCGACGAAGGCCGTCCCGTCGGGGTCGGTCGGATCGGGGTCGACCAGGTCGAGGGGGCCGAAGCAGCGGTCGCAGTACTGGACGCCGAGCGGCTCGGTCACGTGGCCGCAGGCGCGGCAGCGGAGGAGGTCGATGGGGTGATTCTCCGGCACCGGGGCCGTAGCGTGCGAGTCGTGGCCGGCGTGCGCACGTACCACCACGCCCGGTTCGAGCCGGCGGCGCTGGCCCGCGACCGGGGCGCCACCACCGTGGCCGTCTGCCTCCCCGCCCGCGACGAGGCCGCCACCGTCGGCACCATCGTCACCAGCATCCGGCGGGCCCTGGTCGACGGGGTCGGCCTGGTGGACGAGGTGGTGGTGGTCGACGACCACTCCACCGACGACACCGCCGCCGTGGCCGCCGCCGCCGGCGCCCGGGTGGTCACCGCCGCCGACGTCGCCCCCACCGTGGCGGCAGGGCCGGGCAAGGGTCGGGCCCTGTGGTCCTCGGTGCTGGCCACCGACGCCGACGTCATCGCCTGGTGCGACGCCGACCTGCACGAGTTCGACCCCGCCTTCGTGACCGGCCTGGTCGGGCCCCTGCTCACCGAGCCCGCCGTCGGGTTCGTGAAGGGCTACTACGAGCGACCCGAACACGGCGGCCGGCCCGGCGGGGGGCGCGTCACCGAACTCTGCGCCCGTCCCGCCCTGGCCCTGCTCCACCCCGCCGCCGCCTCGGTCATCCAGCCGCTGTCGGGCGAGTACGCCGCCCGGCGGACCCTGGTCGAGGCCCTGCCCTTCGTCGGCGGCTACGGCGTCGACGTGGGCCTGCTGCTCGACGCCATCGCCGCCCTCGGCCCCGAGGGGGTGGCCCAGGTCGACCTGGGCGAGCGGCGCCACCGCAACCGGGACCTCGCCGCCCTGTCGGTGCAGGCCACCGAGGTGCTCCACACCGTGCTCGACCGGGCCGGCGTGGAGGGCCTGCCCGACGCCGTCGTGCTCGACCGCCCCGCCGCCGGCCCCGCCCGGGTGCGGGTCGGCGAACTGCCCCCGCCCCGCCAGGTCCCCGGTTACCGCCGCGCCACCGCCTGAGGCGGGCCGGCCCCGTCAGGCCCCGAGGCCGGCCAGGGTGTGGCGGGTGAGCCGAGCGGCCCAGTCCGGTGGCGGGGGCTCGCCGGCCAGGGCGTGGGCGTACCAGCTCCCGGTGAGGGTGGCCACGGCCACGTCGAGGTCCACGGGGTCGACCGTCGTGCCCGCCGCCGCCACCGCCCGCTCGAGGATGGCCCGGAGGCGGGTGCGCCGGGGCGTGACGATGCGTTCGCGGAAGTGGGCGACCAGCTCGGGATCGGTCGAGTTCTGGAGCATGGTCCCGACCATCGACAGCCCGTCCGGACGGCTGATGCCCGCCCGGAACGCCTCCAGCTCCCGCACCAGGTCGGCGGCGGGATCGTCGGTGGGCACCCGCTCCTCGGCCCGGGACAGGTCGGCCACGGCGGCGGTGGCCAGGTCGGCCTTGGTCGGCCACCGGCGGTACACGGCCTGACGGGTGGTCCCGGCGGCGGCGGCCACGGCCGCCACCGACAACGCCTCGTACCCCCGCTGGGCCAGGTGGTGGCGGGTGGCGGCCAACACCCGCCGGTCGATGTCGGCGTCCCGGGGACGCCCCGGATCGGACCGCTCCACGACCGTCACCGTACCCGTCGGAATAACAATCCAGCTCTGTATTGTTATGGTCAGGGACATCCATCCACGAAAGGACGGCCATGACCGCCAGCATCAACGTGCTCCACCCGGACCGCCCCAAGCGCGTCCTCCTCGTCGCCTCCAACCCCGGCGTCTCGGCCCAGACGGGCTGGCCCATCGGGTTCTGGTGGGCCGAGCTCACCCACCCCTACTGGGCCTTCACCGAGCAGGGCTACGAGGTCACCATCGCCAGCCCGCAGGGCGGCGCCCTGGTCGCCGACGCGTACTCCGACCCCGAGGACGAGTCGGGCTACTCGGCCCACGACCTCCTGAGCCTCGGCTTCAAGCACAGCCCCGCTCACGCCGCCCTGCTCGAGGACACCCCGCGCCTGGCGGACCTGGACCTGACCGCCTTCGACGCCCTGTTCCTCGCGGGCGGCCAGGCGCCCATGTACACCTTCGTCGACGACCCCACCGTGCACGACGCCGTCCGCACGTTCCTCGAAGCCGGCGCCCCCACGGCCCTGGTCTGCCACGCCACCTGCGTCCTGCTCACCGCACGCGGCAGCGACGGCGAGCTCCTCGTCAGCGGCCGTACCTGGACGGGCTTCGCGGACAGCGAGGAGGCCTTCGCCGACGAGGCCGTCGGTCAGCGCATCCAGCCCTTCTGGATCGAGGAGCGGGCCCGGCACCTCCCCGACACCAACTTCATCGTGCAGGGCCGGTTCCGACCCCACGCCGTCCGGGACGGCAACCTGATCACGGGTCAGCAGCAGTACTCGGGGGCGGCCGCCGCCGAGCTCGTCATCCAGGCGCTGGGGGTCTGACCGTGGCCCGCATCGCCGTCATCGGGGCCGGCCGCGTCGGCACCGCGCTCGGTCGCCGGTGGGCGGCCGGTGGCCACGACGTCGTCTACGGGGTCCGCGACCCCGGCGCCGACCGTCACGCCGAGCTGACCGCCACCGCCGAGCCGGGCGACGCCGTGGCCGGTGCCGACGTCGTGCTCGTCGCCTTGCCCTGGGCCGCCACCGAGGCGGTGCTCACTGGCCTCGAGGTGGGCGACGCCGTCGTCCTCGACGCCACCAACCCCCTCGCCGCCGGCGACGACGACCCCACCGCCTCGGGCGGCGAGCGGGTGGCCCGCTGGCTGGGCTCGGCCCGGGTGGTCAAGGCGTTCAACACCACCGGCTCGGCCAACATGGCCGACCCGTCCCGCTACCCGGTGGCCCCCCTCCTCCCCGTCGCCGGCGACGACGAGGCGGCCAAGGCGGTGGCCCTGGGCCTGGCCACCGAGCTGGGCCTCGACGCCGTCGACGTCGGCCCGCTGGCCGCGGCCCGCGACCTCGAGCACCTGGCCGCCCTGTGGATCCGTCTGGCCTACCCGCTCGGTCACGGACCCGACATCGCCTTCGCGCTGGTGCGGCGATGACGGCGGCAACGGTGACCGCCGACAAGCGGACCTCCTACCTCGAGCTCTTCTTCGACCTCGTCTTCGTGTTCGCCATCACCCAGGTGGCCGGGGCCCTGCACCACGACCACAGCGGGTCGGGGTGGCTGCACGCCGCCCTGCTCCTGTGGCTGGTGTGGTGGGCCTGGTCGCAGTTCACCTGGGCCGGCAACGCCATCGACCTCGAACGGCGGGGCGTGCGGGTGGCGGTCATCACCGTGGCCGGCCTGGTGCTGCTGGCCGCCGCCGCCCTCCCGGAGGCGTTCGGGGACCGGGGCGTGGGCTTCGCCGTCCCCTACACCGCCGTGCGCCTGAGCGGCCTGGGCCTCTACTGGTTCGGGCTGCGGGGGGACGAGGCCCACCGGGCGGCCCTGCGCACCTACCTGCCGGTCGCCTCGATCAGCCCGCTGCTGGTCCTGGCCGGCGGCCTGGCCGCCACCGGGGTGCGCCCCTGGCTGTGGGGCCTGGCCGTGGTCGTCGACCTGGTCAGCGTGGCCGCCGCGGGCCGGGGCGAGTTCCGGGTCGGCCCCGAGCACTTCGCCGAACGCCACGCCCTGATCGTGATCATCGCCCTGGGCGAGTCGGTGGTGGCCATCGGGGCGACCCTCGCCGGCCTCGAGCCGACGACCGCGGTGCTGCTGACCGCCATCGGGGGCTTCGCCGTGGTCGGCGTCCAGTGGGGCGGCTACTTCGAGTGGGTGCACCCCGGGGCCGAGGCCCGCCTCCGGGACGAGCCCGACCACCGCCGCCGGGGCAACCTGGCCCGCGACCTGTTCACCCTGGGCCACATCCCGATCGTGGCCGGCTCGGTGGTCTTCGCGGTCGGTGTCGAGGAGGCGTTGGTGCACCCCGGCGACCTGCCCACCTTCGCCTGGACGGCCCTGGCCGTCGGCCTCGGTGCCTTCGTCGCCGGCAGCGCGTTCGTGGTGCTCCGGTCCCGGCCGGGGGGCACCGACCGCTAGAACGGACCCATGCGCATCGAGGAGCTGTTCTCCGTCACCGGCAAGGTGGCCGTGGTCACCGGGGGCACCAGCGGCATCGGCCGCATGATCGCCGAGGGGTTCGTGGCCAACGGCGCCCGGGTCATCGTGGCCAGCCGGAAGGCCGACGCCTGCGAGCGCACGGCCGCCGAGCTGGGCGAGCAGGGCGACTGCGTCGGCCTCCCCGCCGACCTGTCCACCGAGGCCGGCTGCGCCGCCCTGGCCGAGGCCGTGGCCGACCGCGAGGACGCCGTCCACGTGCTGGTCAACAACGCCGGCGCCACCTGGGGCGCCCCCCTCGCCGAGTACCCCGACAGCGCCTTCGACAAGCTGTTCTCGGTCAACGTGAAGGGGCCGTTCCACCTCACGAAGCTGCTGCTGCCCCAGCTGCGGGCGGCGGCCACCGACGACGACCCGGCCCGGGTCGTCAACATCGGCTCCATCGACGGCATCCGGGTGCCGGTGATGGAGAGCTACGCCTACTCGGCCTCGAAGGCCGCCGTGCACATGCTCACCCGCCACCTGGCCGCGGCCGTGGTCGGCGACCGGATCACCGTCAACGCCATCGCCCCCGGGCCCTTCGACAGCCGGATGATGGCCTTCGTCCTCGACGACCCGAACGGCCGCTCGGCGGTCGAGTCGAGCGTGCCCCTCGGCCGGGTCGGTCGCCCCGAGGACATGGCGGGGGCGGCGCTGTTCCTCGCCTCGCGGGCCGGGGCCTACCTGACCGGCGCCGTCATCCCCGTCGACGGCGGCATCAGCACCCGCTGACCAGCTGCTCGACCCGAGGCGCCGGCACCCCGTTTCGGGGGGCTGGTGCCTCGACCTCAGCCGGCCGTGGGGACGGTGCCGGGGAGGAGCTGGGAGGCCAGACGGATCAGGACGTCCTCGCGGCCGGGGGCGGCGACGAACTGGACGCCGATGGGCAGGCCGGCGTCGGTCCGGTGCAGGGGCAGGGAGAGCGCCGGCTGGCCGGTGACGTTGAACGGCGCAGTGTAGAGCACGACCGTGGTCGACATCGCCAGCCCGGCCAGCGGCTCCTCGGGCGTGCCGTCGAAGGCCCCCAGCGGGGTGGGCGGCACCGGCATGGTCGGCAGGAGCAGGACGTCGTGGTCCTCCCACCAGGCGATCACCCGCCGGGACCAGCCCTGCAGCGCATCGAGGGCGTTCACGTACTGGGCCGCGCTGACGCCGCCACCCAGCTCGGCCAGCATGGCCGTGCCCGGCTCGACGTCACCGTCCTCGATCGGGGCCCCGACCAGGGCCTCCAGCCGCTCGAGCTCGGCCGCCACCCAGGCGCCGAAGCAGGTGGTGAAGTTGGGCACGATCGTGTCCTCGGCCAGGGCGGCCGGGAAGTCCTGGTCCACGTCGTGGCCGGCGTCGGTCACGGCGGCCACCGCGGCGTGCACCGCGGCGGCGACGTCGGGATCGGTGGGAACCGCCCCGTTCGGGTCGTCGAGCACCCAGCCCACGCGGAGGCGACCGGGGTCGGCGCCCACCTCGTCGGCGAAGGGCCGGGCGGGCGGTGGGGCCTGGTACCAGTCCCCCACCCCGGGGCCGGCGATGGCAACGAGGCCGGCGGCGGTGTCGCGCACCGACCGGGAGACGACGTTGCGGGCCACCAGACCGGCCCAGGCCTCGTTCTCCGGGGCATTGGTGTGGCGCCCCCGTGACGGCTTCAGGCCGACCAGACCACAGGCGCTGGCGGGGATGCGGATCGAGCCGCCGCCGTCACCGGCGTGGGCCATCGGCACGAACCCGGCCGCCACGGCCGCCGCCGAGCCGCCGCTCGACCCACCCGGCGAACGCGTCGGGTCCCACGGGTTGTGGGTGGGGCCGGTGCTGTCGGGCTCGGTGGTCGGCTCGAGGCCCAGCTCGGGGCAGTTGGTGCGGCCCACGATCACCAGGCCGGCGGCCTTGTAGCGGCGCACCAACTCGGTGTCCTCGGTGGGCACGTAACCGTGGCGGGCGAGGAAGCGGGTGCCCCCGTGGTACGGCTGGCCCGCCTCCATGCTGTTGTCGAGGTCCTTCAGCAGGAAGGGCACCCCCCGGAACGGGCCGTCGGGCAGGTCGGGGGAGGCGGCCCGGGCCCGGGCCTCGTCGAACTGGCGGTGGATCACGGCGTTGAGGGCCCCGTCACCGTCCTCGATGGCGGCGATGGCGGCGTCCACCAGCTCGAGGGGCGTGGCCTCGCCGGCCCGCACCAGATCGGCCTGGGCGGTGGCGTCGAGGGGGGCGAGGTCGGCGGGCGAGGGTCCGGTCACGGCGCAAGACCGTACCCTTCCCTGGGTGAGCGACGAGCCGAAGCGCCGCATCCGCTGGCCGGTGGTCGTGGTCGGCGCCCTGGCCCTCCTGGGGGCCTTCACGCTGATCCAGTGGGTGCTGGGCACCGTCTTCACCCTGGCCCGTCTGGCCATCCTCGGGGTGATCGTGGTGGCGGTGATCCTCTTCTTCCGGGGCCCACCCGACGGCGAGCGCTGACCCCGCCCACCTCCCGTTCTGGCGTCGATTCGTTGCGCCGGGCGCAACAGATCGACGCAATTTCGGGGGGAGGCGGGGGCTGGTCAGGCCAGGTGGTCGGCGACGACCTCGGTGACGCAGTCGAGGGTGGCCAGTCGGGCCCGTTCGCCGCCGAACCGGTCGACCAGGGACACGGCGTCGACGGCCACCGGCAGGGGCTCGAACACGTCGCCGGCCACGACGAGCACGGGCACGCCGCCCTCGGCGGCCAGCTCGACGACGCCACCCACCACCTTGCCGTCGAAGGACTGGTCGTCGACGAAGCCCTCGCCGGTGACGACCAGGTCGGCGCCGGCCAGGCGCTCCTCGAGGTCCAGCGCTTCGGCCACCAGGTCGAAGCCAGGCTCGAGCACGGCGCCCACCGCCGCCAGCCCGCCAGCCAGGCCCCCGGCCGCCCCCGCCCCCTCCAGCGTGGTCACGTCCACGCCGAAGTCGTCCCGGTACACCTGGGCCAGTCGCTCCAGGCGGCGACGGAGGAGCTCGACCTGGGCCGGACCCGCCCCCTTCTGGGGACCGAAGACCTCGGCGGCGTCGAGGAAGGGGAGGCGGACGTCGCAGGCCACCCGCAGCCGCACCCCTTTCAGCCGGGCGTGGGGCGCCAGCGCCTCCAGCGCCCCCAGGCCCCCGTCGGTGGTGGCCGACCCGCCGACCCCCACCACGATCTCCTTGGCCCCCCGCTCCAGGGCGGCGACGATGAGCTGACCGGTCCCGGTCGTCGACGCCGCCACCGGGTCGTTGCCCTCCGGGCCACCGACGACGTCGAGGCCCGATGCCCGGGCCATCTCGATCACCGCCGTCCGGCGGTCGAGGCGCCAGGCGGCCTCTACCGGCTCGCCCAACGGACCGGCCACCGTCGTCGTGCGGTTGGGGCCGCCGAGGGCCTCGAGCGTGCCCTCCCCACCGTCGGCCAGGGGAGCCTCGTCACAGGTCCCGCCCGCGACGACCACGGCCCGGGCCACCGCCGCCGCCACCTCGGGGGCGGTGGCCGTCCCCCGGAACTTGTCGGGCGCCGCCAACACGTGCACGCCCCCATGGTGCCGTCAGGCACCTGTGTGTCGTCGCGCCGTCAGGCACCCGTGTGTCGTCGCGCCGTCGAGGCACCACAGGTCGTCGCGGCGCCGGACGGCCACCGCGGGTCGGCCCCGCCGCCGCCGTAGGGTGCCGGGCATGGTCGACGTCGGTGCCCGGCCGCTGGTCATGGCCTCCAACCGGGGGCCGGTGAGCTTCCGCCACGACGACGATGGTGGCCTCGTGGCCCGCCGGGGGGCCGGGGGCCTCGTCTCGGGCATCGGCCCGCTGATGGCCGGCACCGAGACCGTCTGGGTCGCCGCCGCCATGGGCGAGGCCGATCGCGAGGTGGCCGCCCGCGGCGTCACCGAGGTCGAGGGCTTCCGAGTGCGGCTGCTGGCCGTGGACCCCGACGCCTATCGGGCCTACTACGACGTGATCGCCAACGGCGCCCTCTGGTTCGCCCACCACGGGCTCTTCGACCGCGCCCGGCGCCCGGCCTGGGACCGGCACTGGCGGGCGGCATGGGAGGCCTACGAGGCGGTCAACGCCGCCTTCGCCGCCGCCGTGGCCGAGGTGGCCCCGCCCGGCGCCGTCGTCGCCGTGCAGGACCTCCACCTGGCCCTGGTCGCCGAGCCCCTTCGCCGGGCGCGCCCCGACCTCGTCGCCGTCCACTTCAGCCACACCCCCTTCGCCGGGCCCGACGACCTGGCGGTGCTGCCCGACGGGCCCCGACGGGCCCTCCTCACCGGCATGGCCGCCAACCGGGCCTGTGGCTTCCACACGCGCCGCTGGGCCGACGCCTTCGTCGCTTCGTGCGCTGCCGACGGCGTCGAGGCCCCACCCACCTTCGTGGCTCCCCTCGGCCCCGACCCCGCCGACCTGGCCGCGGTGGCCGACGGGGCGGCCTGTGCCACGGCCGGGGCCGACATCGCCGCCACCGTCGGCGACCGCCGGTTCCTCGTCCGGGTCGACCGCATCGAACTGTCCAAGAACCTGGTCCGGGGCTTCCTGGCCTACGAGGACCTCCTCGACCGCCGCCCCGAGTGGCGGGAGCGGGTCGTCTTCGGCGCCTACGTGTACCCGTCGCGCGAAGGCCTGGCCGAGTACCTGGCCTACCGGGCCGAGGTCGAGGGGGTCATCGCCCGCATCAACGACCGCTTCGCCACCCCTGGCTGGACCCCCGTCCTCTACGACGCCACCGACGACTTCCCCCGGTCCGTGGCCGCCCTCCAGCGGGCCGACGTGGTGCTCGTCAATCCCGTGCGCGACGGCCTCAACCTGGTGGCCAAGGAGGCCGCCGTGCTCAACCGGCGCGACGGCGTCCTGGTCCTCTCGCCCGAGGCCGGGGCCTGGGCCGAGCTGGCCGACGCCGTGATCCCCTGCCACCCCTTCGACGTGGCGGGCACGGCCGAGGCCCTGCACGAGGCCCTGACCCTCGACGAGGCCCGGCGCCGGACGTTCTCGACCCGCTGGCGGGCGGCGGCCACCGCCCGCACCCCCGCCGACTGGTTGGCCGACAACCTCGCCGCCGCCGGTTGACCGGGGCCGGCGCCTCCTAGCTAGAGCAGCTCGCGCAGGAGGTCGACCAGACCCTCGGGGCCGTCGACCACGACGTCGGCCCGGTCCAGCAGCTCGGCCGGGGCCTCGGCACTGCCCACCGCCACCCGGAGGGTGGTGACCCCGGCCACGGCCAGGTCGTCGAGGGCGGCGAAAGCGGGCAGGTCGCCTTGGTCGTCGCCGGCCACGACCACCACCCGGTAGTCGTCGGCCAGCGCCCGCACCGCCGTGCCCTTGTCGACGGCGATGGGCGGGTGCAGCTCCCAGCTCTTGCGCGCGGGGCGGGCCTCGAGGCCGGTGCGGCGAGCCTCGTCGCGGGCGTAGGCCTCGGTGGCCGCCGCCTCCTCGGGAACCGTCCGGTAGTGGAGGGTGATCGACAGGCCCTTGTGCTCGACGACCACACCCTCGGGGGCCCGGGCGGCGGCCCGGGCGGCCACGTCGTCGAGGACCTCCCGCCAGTTGCCGGCCTGGGGGTGGTCGTGGCGGACGCCGTCGACCCGGACCTCGAGGCCGTAGAGGCCGGCCAGGTCGAGGCCGTCGGGGACGACCCCGGCGAGGAAGGCGAGCGGGCGGCCCGACACCACCGCCACCCGGCCCAGGCGCTCGTGGAGGCGGGTCAGCAACTCGGGCACGGCCACGTGAGGCCGGGCCGCGGCGGCATCCTCGACGATGGGCGAGAGGGTGCCGTCGAAGTCGACGACCAGGGCGGTGCCCGATGGGTCCAGGCGGGCGGCGGCCAGACGCTCGCTGACCTCGGCGGGGGCGGTGGGAGCCACGGCGCGCGTCGGGCGATCGACCGCGACCGACTCAGCCCGCGGGGGTGGTGGTGGCGGTGGCCGACTCGGCCAGCCCGCCGGGGGTGGAGCCCAGCACCACGAGGACCTGGGCCAGCCCGATGGCGGCCTGGTCGGCCGGCGGCGGCGACGGCATGGCCAGGACGGCCTCCGGGCCGAGGCCGAGGTCGCTGGCCACCTTCTCGGCGGCCTCCTGGGAGCCCTCGTTGAAGTACACCGTGTCGAAGGCCACCTCGGAGGTGGCGTCGGTGGGCGAGCCGGGGTTGTAGCCGAGGGCGATGAGTTGCTCGGTCACGGCCCCGGCGGCGCCGGACACACCGCTGCCGTTGGCCACGATCACGGGGATGGCGCTGGGGTCGAGGTTGGTGGGCACCACCGTGTCGGTGGTGTCGGGGGCGTCGCCACCGCCGGTGTCGACGTTGTCCTGGGCCTCGTCCTGGGCGTTGGTGCGGACGGTGACCGAGCTGTCGTCGAGGCCGGCGGCCAGGAGGACGACGCCCACCACCACCGCCACCACCACGAGGAGCACGCCGCGGCCGGCGCCGTCGCTCATCGGGCCGGGTGGCGCAGGGGGCCACCATCGAGGCGGGCCTGCCGGCGCCGGTCGCGCAGGCGACGCAGGCGGCGCACGACCAGCGGGTCGTAGCGCAGGGCCTCGTCGTCGTCGAGCAGGTCGTTCAGCAACTGGTAGTACCGGGTCGTCGAGAGTCCGAACCGGGCGCGGATGGCGCCCTCCTTCGGTCCCGGCGTCTGCCACCAGGACCGTTCGAAGTCGAGGATAGACCGCTCTCGCTCGCCCAGACCCATCGACGCCAGTCTGACCACCCCGCACCGGCCAGGCGCGGACCCTGCGGCCCGGCGGCGCGACCGCGAGCCCGAGGTGGGATTCGAACCCACGACCCCCGCTTTACAAGAGCGGTGCTCTGGACCAACTGAGCTACTCGGGCGAGGCCCCGAGGGTACCGGTGGGTCAGGAGCCGAGGAGCAGGGCCACGGCGGCGACCGCGGAGCCCACCAGGAAGGCCAGGAGGATCAGCTGCACCCGCAGGGCGGCCCGCCCCCGGAGGTCACGCACCGCCCGGTCGTGCACGGCGAGCACGGCCGCCCCGTGGCCGAGCACCAGACCGACGACCTGCACCCACACGATCGTCGACAGGGCCAGCAGGTTCTGGTCGACGGCGGCATCGGCCGTCCCGAACAGGTCCCAGCCCCAGCCGTACGGGTTGGAGGCGAGGAACCAGAAGCCCTGGCCCTCGACCACCAGGATCGAGAACGAGTGGGCGACCACGTAGGCGGCCGTCAGCGGCACCAGGAGCGGCCCGAAGGACCGGGCCGTCTCGTCGCCGTCGGCACCGACCGAGGCCGCCGCCAGGCGGGTGACCCCCAGGTAGACGAGGGCGACCAGCCCGATGGTCCAGCACAGCCCGAGGGTGGCGACCGCCGTGTAGCCCCACCCCACCCGCTGGAGGGTGAGGTCGGCCCAGAACGTGGTGCGGGTCCAGCCGTCGAAGACCGTCCCGCCGATGACCACCAGCAGCACGGCGAGGGCGGCGTCGCCCAGCTCCAGCCGGCCCAGGCCCGTCACCGGCCAGCGCACCCGGACCCGGCCGTCCTCCCGGTGCAGGGGGGCGAGGGCGGCCAGGAGGCCGAACACCACAGCGAAGAGCTCGTTGCCGGCCAGCCAGCCTCGACCCCACCGGGCCGCCCCCGCCAGGACGACGACGCCGTAGCCCAGGGCCAGGGCGCCCAGCAGCCGGGGCTGGGTGGCGGAGTGGTAGGCCAGCTCCAACCAGAGGAACCCGGCAGCCAGGGCCGGGGCCCACGGCCCGATCGGGGCGGGCTCGGCGGGGGCCAGGTCCTCACCCCGGCGGCGGACCCGGACCCAGGCGCCCGCCGCGGCCAGCGTGGCGAAGGGGCTGAGCACCCGCCACACGTCGCCGAGGACGATCGACACGAACGCCAGGCCGATCCACAGGGTGATGAAGACCGCGATCGGGGCGATGTTGGCCGCCGGGAAGGTGGAGCCGAACAGGCCGGCGGTCACCACGACGCCGTAGACGACGACGCCCACGACCCGGGCCAGCACGCCCAGCCCGGTGGCGACAGCCTGCAGCGCCCCGGGGAGTGCCCGACCCGTGGCCGCGGCGGCCAGCACGGGTCGGGGCCAGGAGCTGGCGGCCACGAAGAACACGACCAGGAGGAGGGCGGCAATGCCCCAGGCGAACTGCCAGCGCTCGAGGGGCAGCCCCTGCAGCGGTCCGTAGCCGTGGGCCGCTGCCGGACCGGCGGTGGCCAGCAGGCCCAGCCCGGCCAGCCCGCCGAAGAGGGCCCGCGTCCAGCGGGGACCACGGGGACGGCGCACGGGTGCGGAGGCTAGTGGCGCGCCCACCGGCCACCCCGGCGGCACCCGGTCAGGCCGGGGGAGCCTCGCGCCGACGTCGAGGCCCCCGACGGGCCGGTTGGCGGCCTCCCGCTCGGGCCGGCCCGGCGACCCAACTCGTCGTGGTGGTCGACGACGCTGCCGGCCCCCACGGGGGTGATGAGCAGCACCGGTCGCCGGGGATCGGCCCGATCCTGCTCGACCGGGGCCGAGGGTCGGGTCCCGGCCGGAGGGTGGGGTGAACCGACCTGACGATACGCGGAGAAGGCCGCCGTGGTGGACCGGTCGAAGCGGGGTCCTCGGGTGGGGCAGGATGGGCCTGTGGATCTGACCCCAGGCAAGAAGCTGGCCAGCACGGTCTGCGGGACCGAGGTGATCATCGTCCGGCCGCCGAGCGGCCCGGTGGCCCTCGAGTGCGGCGGGGCGCCGATGGTGCCCGCCGACGAGGCCCCCGACGAGGGCGGTGGCGGCAGCGTCGACCCGGCCCACGCCGAGGGCACCCTGCTCGGCAAGCGCTACGTGCACGAGGCGAGCGGCCTCGAGCTGCTGTGCACCAAGCCCGGTGACGGCTCGCTGTCCTCCGAGGGCGCCCCGCTGCCCCTCAAGGAGGCCAAGCCCCTCCCGAGCTCGGACTAGCGGCCGTGTCCATCCTCGGCAACCGGGTCCAGCGCCTCGAGGACCCCGACCTGCTCACCGGGGCGGGCGACTACGTCGCCGACGTCGATCTGCCTGGCGCCGCCCACGTGGCCTTCGTCCGCTCCCCCCTCGCCTTCGCCCGCATCGAGGGCGTCGACGTGGACGAGGCCCGGGAGGCGCCCGGGGTGCTCGCCGTGGTCACCGCCGGCGACCTCGACCTGGCCGACCGGCCCCCCGAACTGGCCTTCATGCTCAACCAGGAGATGACCCGGCCCCTGTTGGCCCGCGACCTGGTGCGCTTCGTCGGGGAGCCGGTGGCCGCCGTGGTGGCCACGACCAAGGCCGAGGCCGTGGACGCCGCCGAGCTGGTCGTCGTCGACTACGACCCGCTCGACCCGGTGGTCGACCCCACGCAGGCCCGCGAGCACGGCGCCGTCATGTTCCCCGGCGTCAGCTCCCCGGTGGCCGCCGAGTTCGCCCCCGGCGACCTCGTGGCCGACTTCTCGGCGTGTGAGGTGGTGGTCAGCCAGCGGATCGTCAACCAGCGGGTCGCCGCCGCCCCCATCGAGGGTCGTTCCTCGGCCTGTTCCTGGGAGGGCGACCGCCTCGTCGTGTGGTCGAGCTGCCAGGGCGCCATGCCCGTGCGCGACGAGCTGGCCGCCGTGTACGGCCTCGAGCACGAGCAGGTCCGGGTGGTGGTCCCCAACGTCGGGGGCAGCTTCGGGGCCAAGAGCGGCCGCACCGTCGAGGAGCTCCTCCTGCCCGAGCTGGCCCGGCGGGTGGGTCGGCCCGTGACCTGGACCGAGTCGCGGGGCGAGAACCTCACCGCCTTCGTCCACGGCCGGGGCCAGGTCCAGGACGTCACCATCGGCGGCACCCGCGACGGACGCATCACCGCCTACGACCTGAAGGTCGTGCAGGACGCCGGGGCCTACCCCATGCTCGGGACGCTCCTGCCGTTCATGACCCGGCTGATGGTCACCGGCGTCTACGACGTCACCAACGTGGGCTTCGAGGCCGTGTCGGTGGTGACCAACACGGCGCCGATCCGGCCCTTCCGCGGCGCCGGGCGGCCCGAGGCCACCGCCGCCATCGAGCGGGCGATCGACCTCTTCGCCGTCGAGATCGGCATGGACCCCGCCGAGGTACGGCGCCGCAACCTGCTGGGCGACGACGTCTTCCCGTACCAGACGCCCGGTGGGGCCACCTACGACGTGGGCGCCTACGGCGCCGCCCTCGAGCGGGCCCTCGAGGCCGCCGGCTACGACGACCTGCGGGCCGAGCAGCAGCGCCGCCGGGCCGCCGGCGACGTCCGGGCCCTGGGCATCGGGGTCAGCGTCTACGTCGAGATCACCGCCTCCGACGGCGGGGGCGAGTTCG
>CAYTJS010000050.1:4566-16717 GCA_964438115.1 uncultured Iamiaceae bacterium | reverse complement strand
CGGCGGCGTCGAGGGCCTCGGCGTCCGCCCGGTCGGTCACCGGGTCATGGTGGCAGACGACCCCGGCGGCGGGTCAGGTCGTCGCCGACCCGAAGGCGGCGATGGCCGCGCCGGCGGACGGGTAGTAGGCGTCCTCGCCGACCGCCTCGGTCACCCCGTAGCGGTCGAGCAGGGCCCGGACCTGTTCCTCGACGTCGGCGAAGGCCAGCCGCACCCCTCGGTCGCCCAGTTCGGCGGCCACCTGCTTGAGGGTCTCGCCGCCGCTGTAGTCGACGTCCTGGATCGTGCCCGCGTCGACGACCAGCCACCGGACCGCAGGGGCACCGTCGCCCACCAGGGTCAGCACCTCCTCGTTGAAGCGGTTGGCGTTGGCGTAGTACAGGCTGGCGGCGAAGTGGTACACGACCAGGCCGGGCTCGGTGACGACCCCGGGCGCCACCCGGGCCGAGGCCAGGTGACCGGCCTCGGAGGCCACCAGCACCGTGTCGTTGGGGCGGTAGCTGTTGCGCAGGTGGTCGACGATCGACAGGACGATGGCCAGGATGATCGCCTGCTCCACGCCGACGGCCACCACCACGGCGGCGGTGATGGCGGCGATGGCGAACTCGTCCCGGCGGAGGCGCCAGAGCCGGGCCATCCCCCGGTGGTCGACCAGCTCGATGCCGATGAGGAAGACCACCGACGACAACACCGCCTCGGGCATGTACTGCAGCGGCTTGGTCAGGAAGAGCAGGACCACGAGGACGATCAGCGCCGTGGTCAGCGAGGCCAGCTGGCTGCGGCCACCGGCGCCGTCGACCATCTGGGTCTTGGTCGGGCTGCCGTTGACGACGAAGGTGCCGGTCAGCCCGGCGGCGACGTTGGCGGCGGCCAGCCCGTCGAGGTCGACGTTCTCGTCGAAGGGCTCCTCGTACTTGGCGGCGAAGGCCCGCGAGGTCGCCGCGCTCTGGGCCAGGATCACGACGAAGATGCCCACGGCCGTGCCCAGGAGGGTCAGGAACTCGGTCCAGGTGACGCTGGGGATGCCGACGGCGGGCAGCCCGCCCGGCACCGGGCCCAGGGTGGCCACCCCGTCGGCGGCCAGGTCCCAGTGCCAGCTCACGACGATGGCGCCGATCACCGCGATGAGGGCCCCGGGAATCCGGGGGTCGAGCTTCTTGGCCCCGAGGATGACCACGATCACCGCCAGGCTCACGTAGACGGTCGTGGCATTGCTGTCACCGATGTCGCCCAGGGTCTCGACGAACTTGCCGATGGTCCCGCCGCTGACGCTGTCGGTGATGCCGAGCATCCCGCCCACCTGGCCCATGGCGACCTGGATGCCGACGCCGGTCAGGAACCCGATCAGCACGCTCCGCGAGAGGAAGTCGGCGACGAAGCCCAGCTTCACGACGCGGGCCACCAGCAGCAGGACGCCGGTGATGATCGCCAGCATCCCGGCCAGCTCGACGTACTTCGGCGAGGCCACGGGGGCCAGGGCGGCGAGCCCGGCCGCCATGATCGCCGCCGTGGCCGAGTCGGCACCGACGACCAGGTGGCGGGACGAGCCCAGCACGGCGAACACGGCGATGGGGATCAGGATCGTGTAGAGCCCGGTGATCACCGGCATGCCGGCGATCGACGTGTAGCCCATCACCTCGGGGATGCCGAGGGCGGCCAGCGTGATGCCGGCGGCGATGTCCATCGGCACCCGCGTGCGGTCGACGGGCAGGATCCCCGACAGCACGGGGAACCGGCGGCGAGTCGGCGCGTCGTCGGTGGTGGCCATCGGGAGATCCTGGCCCATCGGGGGGAGGCGGGTATCCCCCAGGTGGGATGATTCCCCCGGGCTGCCCGCCGCCCGTCGCCGGCTACCCGTGGAGGAACCGTGAAGGCGTCCGACCTGCTCGTCCGCTGTCTCGAGGCCGAGGGGATCCGCTACGTGTTCGGCGTCCCCGGCGAGGAGAACGCCGACGTGATGCTCTCCCTGCAGGACTCGTCCCTCGAGTTCGTGCTCTGTCGCCACGAGCAGGGCGCCGCGTTCATGGCCGAGGTGCACGGCCGCCTCACCGGCGACCCCGCCGTCGCCCTGGGCACCCTCGGCCCCGGCGCCACCAACCTGCTCACCGGTATCGCCGACGCCAACATGGACCGGGCCCCGGTGCTGGTGCTGACCGGCCAGGGCGCCACGACCCGGCTCCACAAGGAGTCCCACCAGGTGATGGACGTGGTGGGTATGTACCGCCCCCTCACCAAGTGGGCCCAGACGGTCCTCCACGCCCGCACCATCCCCGAGATCGTGCGCAAGGCAGTGCGCATCGCCCGTACCGAGAAGCCGGGAGCCTGCCTGATCGAGCTGCCCGAGGACATCGCCGCCCACGACCTCGACCTGCGGCCCATCGAGCCGACCCGGTTCCGCCGGCCCGTCGCCGACGACAAGATCGTCGACCGGGCCTGGGCGGCCATCCAGGCCGCCCAGCGGCCGATCATCCTCGCCGGCAACGGCACCATCCGCCGCCGGGCCTCCACCCAGTTGCGCCGCTTCGTCGAGCGCACGGGCATCGGCGTGGTCAGCACGTTCATGGCCAAGGGCGCCGTCGACTGCGACGACGAGCGCTGCCTGTTCACCATTGGGCTCCAGGCCCGGGACCACCCCGTCCGGGCCATCGAGCGGGCCGACCTCGTCATCACCCTCGGCTACGACATGGTCGAGTACCACCCGCGCCTGTGGAGCCCCGGCGGCCGCAAGCACATCATCCACATGGACTTCCTCCCGGCCGAGGTCGACGAGTGCTACGACGTCGACGTCGAGGTCGTCGGCGACCTGGCCCACACGCTCTGGATGCTGAACGAGCGGTGCTGGCGTGACTCGGTCCACGAGGACGCCTGGGACCACACCCATGCCCGCGAGGCGCGGGCGGCGATGCTGACCGACTTCGTCGAGCACGCCGAGGACGACACCGAGGGCCTCATCCGGCCCCAGAAGGCGGTATGGGACGCCCGGTCGGTGCTCGGCCCCGACGACGTCCTGCTCTCCGACGTCGGTGCCCACAAGATGTGGGTCGCCCGCTACTACCAGTGCCACGAGCCCAACACGTGCCTGATCCCCAACGGCTTCTGCTCGATGGGCTTCGCCCTGCCCGGCGCCATCGCCGCCTCGCTGCTCGAGCCCGACCGACGGGTGCTCGCCATCTGCGGTGACGGCGGCTTCCTGATGAACGTGCAGGAGATGGAGACCTGCGTGCGGGTCGGCGCCCACCCCGTCGTCATGGTCTGGGAGGACGGCGGCTATGGGCTCATCGCCTGGAAGCAGGAGAACCAGTTCGGCCGCCACACCGACCTGAGCTTCGGCAACCCCGACTGGGTGCAGCTGGCCGAGGCCTTCGGGTGGCGGGGCGTGCGGGTCGAGCGGTCGGCCGACCTGGCCGGCGCCCTCGAGGAGGGGTTCGCCTCGGGCCGCCCGACCCTCGTCGCCGTCCCCATCGACTACCGCGAGAACCTCCTGCTGACCGAGCGCCTCGGTCAGATCGACGACACGATCTGACCGACCGTCGGTCGGCGCTCTGGCAGGCTCTGGGCCGGTCGACGATCAGGAGGCGACGATGCCCAGGCTGCGCGAGGTCCCCAAGGACGAGGTCCACGACTTCGGGAAGGTCATCTACGAGATGCTCTTCGGCGACCGGGACCCGGTGGCCGAGCCCGGCACCGCCACCGGCTCACCGGGCAACTGGTGGACGGTGTTCGCCCTCTCCCCCGAGGCCTTCGACCACGCCTGCGGCAGCTTCGCCTTCTACCGCAGCCCGAACCGGGAGCTGGACCCCAAGCTGCGGGAGCTGGGCCAGATCCGGGCCGGGTGGGCCTGCGGCAGCCAGTTCGTGTTCAGCCAACACTGCAAGGCCGCCCGCGACGCCGGCCTCACCGACGAGCAGGTCGACGCCATCCCGGCCTGGCCGGTGGCCGACTGCTTCTCGCCCCTCGAACGGGCGGTGCTGGCCTACACCGACGCCCTCGCCCTCCAGCACGGCCGGGTCCCCGACGGCGTGTTCGACGTGCTGAAGGCCGAGCTGTCCGAGGTGGCCATCCTCGAGCTGACCTACGTCACCGGCCTCTACGTGATGTGGGCGATCACCGGCCGGGCCCTGCGCCTCGAGTTCGACGACGTCGACGACCCCTGCGTCGAGGTCCCCGACCCGCAAGGCAACAAGGCCGGTTTCGACGTCATGGCCATGGTCGACACCGACACCGACTGATCACCCCGAAATTGCGTGAGTTGGTCAGCCTGAGAGGGACCAACTCACGCAATTTCGGATCAGTCGGGGGCGGCGGGGCCGGCGGCGTCGAGGAGGTCGCGGAGGCGGATGGTGACGGGGCCGGCGGGGCCCTGGACGGTGAGGCGGGCGTCGGGGTCGCCGACGGCGTACTCGACGATCTCGGTGGCCCGCAGCGGCTCGACCCCGAGGGCGACGAGGCCGTCGACACCGAGGTCGCGGGCCTCGGCCGTCGAGACGACCCGGTGCAGGCCGGGGGCGTTCAGCTCGATGAGCTCGTCGGCATGGGCCTCGGCGATGGCCAGGAGCTGCTCGGCGCCCTCGTGACCCACGTCGGCCCCGAGGCCCGCCAGGTGCTCCCGCACCCGCCGCACCCGGTCATCCCGGCCCGAGCCGGTCAAAAATCCATGGGGTAGGGGAACTTGGCGCTGACGCCGCCGTCGACGACCAGGGTCTGGCCGTTCACGTAGCCGGACAGGTCGCTGACCATGAAGAGGAGGGCGGCGGCGATGTCCTCGGGCAGGGCCACCCGGCGCAGCGGGGTGTTCTGCTCGTTGTTGCGCTTGCCCTCCTCGCCGACGTAGGCGCTGACCCGCGGCGTCCAGACCATGCCGGGGGCGACGGCATTGACCCGCACGCCCATCGGGCCCAGCTCGACGGCGGCGGTGCGCACCAGCGACATCAGGCCCGCCTTGAACACCCCGTAGGCGCCGTGGAGCGGGGCCGAGGAGATGCCCGACACCGAGGCGACGAAGGCCATGACGCCGCCGCCGGAGTCGGCCATGGCCTTGCCGCCCAGGGTCACGGCCAGGTGGGCGTGACGCAGGACGATGTCGTGGTGCCACTGCCAGTTCTCGTCGTCGACCTCGAGGAGCCCCTTGTACTGGGCCATCCCCACGATGTCGATGATGCCGTCGAGGCCCCCGAGGTCGCGGTGGGCGGCGTCGAACATGGCCACGGCGCCGTCGCGGGAGGTGGCGTCGCCGGCCCAACCGACGCCGTCGACCTCCTGGGCGATGTCGTCGGCCCGGTCCTTCTCGACGTCCACGCAGAGGACCCGGGCGCCCTGCTGGGCGAGGGCGTGGGTGGCCTGGCGGCCGATGCCCTGGCCGGCGCCGATGACCAGGAAGCGCTGGCCGTCGAGGCGGAGGAGGTCGGCGTAGTTGGGGACCGGGCTGTCGTCGACTCGAGTCATGCGCAGAGTCTGGCGCGACACTGACCCCGTGGACCGCATGGCCGCCCTGGCCGACGCCTTCGAGCCCCTCCGGGACCCCGAGCGGGCCGAGGGCATGGCCGCCTACATGAAGGGCCACTTCCCCTTCCTGGGCATCCCCGCCCCGGCCCGTCGAGCCGCCCAGAAGGCGGTCCTGGGCGACTGGCGCACGCCGGGCGCGGACGAGTTGGCCGCCTTCGCCCGGGCCGGCTGGGCCCGTCCCGAGCGGGAGTACCAGTACGCCGCCGTCGACACCTTGATCCGGCACGTCAAGCGCCTGACCCCCGACGAGGACGCCCTCGCCCTCTGCGAGGAGCTGGTGACCACCAAGCCCTGGTGGGACACCGTCGACGCCCTCGCCGCCCGGGTCGTCGGCCCCCACGCCCTGCGCCCGGTGATCGAGCGCTGGCTGACCTCGGGCGACCTCTGGCTGGAGCGCACGGCGATCCTCCACCAGCTGGCCTTCGGCGAGCGCGCCGACGAGGCCTTCCTCTTCCGAGCCTGTCTCGCCCACGCCGCCTCGCCGGAGTTCTTCCACCGCAAGGCCATCGGTTGGGCGCTGCGCCGGCACGCCCGCGTCGCCCCCGACGCCGTCGCCACCTTCGTCGCCGACCACCACGACGAGTTGTCCCCGCTCAGCCGCCGCGAGGCCCTGAAGCACCTCGGGGGCGAGGGAGCCGCGAGACTGCGGCGGTGAGCTGGTTCCTGCGGCCCGAGAAGTGGCCGATCACCCCCGGGGACTGGCTGAAGGTGGTCGACGACCTGGCCCGGGCCCCGACCCGGGTGCTGCTCGAGACCTTCACCTCGGTGGCCGACAGCTTCGTCGGCAAGGAGGTCGAGCTGCGGTCGCCCAACGGGACCGTGACCCTCGACGTCGATGCCGTGGAGGGCACCCACTCCGCCCCACCCGTGGCCCTGGGCGCCCTGCGTCCCGGCCTCGAGTTGGAGGGCCTCGAGTCCGTGGACGTGGTCGCCCACGACGTGCGGTGGGCGACGGGGCGCATCGACCGCCTGACCGTGTCGGCCCGCAACGTGCGCCTCGAGGGCGGGGTCACCGCCAAGCTGGTCGCGGGCCCGATCGGCCTGGCCGGCGAGGTCGACCAGGCGACCCTCGACACGTGGCTGGCCTCCCGTGACGCCCCGGTCGCCGTGGAGCTCGACGGCACCGACACGGCGACGGTCCGCCTCGTCGGCCGCCACTTCAGCGGGACGGTCTCGGCCCGCCTCGACACCGCCGGCGAGGAGTTCACCTTCCACGTCCACCGGGTGCGCTGGCGGGGCGTCCCCCTGCCCCTCGCCCACCGCTTCGTGGCCGACCGCCGGGCCACGGTGCCCCCCCTGCCCCGGGGCATGAAGCTGACCGGCGTGACCTCGACCCCGGGGGTGCTGCGGGCCACCGCCGCCCTCGACGAGTTCCGGGAACCGCTCCAGGTCGAGGCCGTGCTGCGGGCCGCCTCGACCGTCGGGTCACACGTCGTGCTGAACCGGGTCGGGGTGAACCGTCCGGCTTGACTGCACCCAGTCCAGCCACCGGGCCACGCCGTTGACCACGTGGGTGCCCCGCACCGTGTGGAACGTGTCGAAGGCGTGCTGGGCGGCGGGGACCTCGGCGTAGGCCACGGGCGCGCCGGTCGCCTCCCGCAGGGCGGCGACGAAGTGGCGGGCCTCCTCGACGAAGGCCAGGGAGTCGAAGGTGCCGTGGAGGACGAAGAACGGCGGGGCGTGGGGGCCGACCTGACTGATGGGCGAGGCCGCCTCCCAGCGCTCGGGACAGTCGGCGGGCCGGCACTTCATGACGGCCTTGGTGAGGAAGCCCTGGATCGAGTTGCGGCCCCGGGCCCCGTGACGGTCGAGGAAGTCGTAGATCCCGTAGTGGGGCACGCAGCCCTGCACGGCCAGGTCGGGGTCGAGGGCGGCCAGCGACGCCAGGTGGGCACCGGCCGAGCCGCCGGTGAGGACGACGAAGCCGGGGTCGGCGCCCAGGTCGCCGGCGTGGTCACGCACCCACCGCACGGCCGCCCGCACGTCGTCGAGGTGATCGGGGAAGGTGGCCGCCGGACTGAGGCGGTAGTTGACGGCGACCACCACCCAGCCGTGCTCGGCCAGGTGCCAGGTGAGCGGCTTGGCCTGGCGTTCCTTGCGGCCCCGCATCCAGGAGCCGCCGTGGACGTGGACCAGCACCGGGGCGGGGCCGTCCAGGTCCCGGCGGCGGTAGACGTCGAGTTGGTTGGCGCGGCCGTGGGGGCCGTAGGCCAGGTCCCGGACCACCTCGACGTCGGGCACCTCGTAGCGGAAGGGACGAAGCAGGAGCCCCCGGGGGACGCCGTCGCGCAGGGTGGCGGTGAGCTCGGGCCTGATGGCGTCGCGGTAGTCGGGACCGAGGGCCTCGACCAGGGCCGCCTCGACCACCGACTCGGCGGCCCGGCCCCGATGGTGGGCCAGGAGGAGGAGCACGGCGCTGAGGGCCATGAGGGCCAGGCCGAGGCGACCCGAGGGGTCGTCGAGCGCCCCGGCGGCCACCAGGGCCACGGTGAGCACGGCCTGCCAGGCCAGGTGGAAGAGGGCGAACTCCCCGGTCAGCCAGCCGGCCAGGAACCAGGCGAAGGTGAACGGGTGCCGGCCCCGGAAGGTGGCCAGCAGGCCGTGACCGGCGCACAGCAGGCCCAGCAGCAGGAGGAGGTCGCCCGACACCCCACCCTCATCGGCCGCCGCCGGCCCGCCCCAACGGTTCGGGGCCGCCGATCAGTCGGCGATGACGACGTCGGCGACCCGGCGGCGGTGCCAGGACGCGCTGCCCCAGGCCGGGGCCAGGGCCCAGACCCGCTTCATCCAGAGGTGCAGGTCGGACTCGAACGTGTAGCCGATGGCGCCGTGGACCTGGAGGGCGGTGCGGGCGGCGGCCTCGGCGGCGTCGGTGGCCATGGCCTTGGCCATCGACACGTCGCGAGCGACATCCTCGCCGCCGACGCCCATCGACCACGCGGCCCGGTACACGGCGGGAGCGGCGAACTCGACGGCCAGGTGGGCCGAGGCCAGGTGGTGCTTCACGGCCTGGAAGCCGCCGATCGGCTGGCCGAACTGCTGACGCTCCTTGGCGTACTCGACGGTGACCTCGACGAGATGGCGGGCGGCGCCGACCAGCACGGCGGCCGTACCCAGCGCCAGGCGGTCGAACGGGTCCTCGGGCAGGGCGGCCACCGGGTCGGCGGCGACCACGTCGGCGGTCCGCACCAGCCGGCGGGCCCGGTCGACCGAGGGCTGAACCAGCGCCTCGGTAGCCGTCGGGTACACGCCGACGTCGACCACGACGAGGTCGGCCGACGCCGCCCCGGCCACGTGGGTGGCCTCCTCGGGGGCGGCGGCCACGAGCAGGTCACCGGCGGCGACCGCGGCCTGGTGCCCGGCGGGCAGCAGTGGGGCGAGCAGGGCGGTCTCGACCAGCGGCTCGGGCAGGGCGGCCCGGCCGGCCTCCTCGAGCAGCAGCACGAGGTCGACCGGCGCCAGGCCGAGGCCACCGGCGTCCTCGGGCACCAGCAGGCCGACGACGCCCATCTCGGCCAGGGCCGCCCAGCGGCCGCGGTCCCAGGGGTCGTCGGCGTCCCAGGCGGCCCGCACGGCGGCGGGCGGGCAGCGGTCGGCGAGCAGGTCCCGCACCGCCTCCTGGAAGGCGAGCTGGTCCTCGGTGAAGGCGAAGTCCACGGTCACCGCCCTCCCGCCGGCCGCTGCCGGCGATCTGGTGTGGGTTGGTCCGCCAGCGAGGGACCAACTGACGCAATGTCGGGGTGGGGCACGGTCACGGTCACACCCTCGGGAGGCCGAGGACGCGCTCGGCGACGACGTTGCGCTGGATCTCGTTGGTGCCGGCGTAGATGGGGCCGGCCAGGGAGAACAGCCACCCGTCCAGCCACCGTCCGTCGTCGGGGGCGTCGGGGGTGTCGAGCCCCAGCTCGGCCTCGGTGCCGACGAGGCGCTGGCCCACCTCGTTCAGGTGCACGTCCAGCTCGGACCACCACAGCTTCATGAGGCTGGCCTCGGCGCCCATGGGCCGGCCCGTCGTGAGCATGCGGCTCACGGCCTGGAAGGTGAGGAGGCGGTAGGCCTCGGCGTTCATCCACGCCCGGGCCACCTCCTCCCGCAACGAGGGGTCGGGGCGGCGCCGGTAGAGGTCGATCAGGCGGTCGGCCGAGGCGAGGAACCGGCCCGGGCTGCGCAGCGTGAGCCCCCGCTCCGACGACGCCGTGGCCATGGCCACCCGCCACCCGTCGTGGAGGCCGCCGAGCACGTTGGCCGACGGGACCCGCACCTCCTCGAGGAACACCTCGGCGAAGGCGACGTCGTCGTGCAGGCCGCTGATGGGCCGGACCGTCACCCCTTCGGCGTCGAGGGGGACGAGGAAGTAGGTGAGGCCCCGGTGGCGCCCGGCCTCGGGGTCGGACCGGAACAGCCCGAACAGCCAGTCGCAGAACACGCCTCGGGTGGACCAGGTCTTCTGGCCGGTCAGGACCCAGTCGTCGCCGTCGGGCACGGCCCGGCTGCGGATGCCGGCCAGGTCGGAGCCGGCGTCGGGCTCGGACCAGCCCTGGGCCCAGGTCTCCTCGCCGGCAGCCATCTTCGGGAGGTAGCGGTCCTGCTGCTCCTTGGTGCCGTGCTCGAAGATCGTGGGGGCGAGCAGGAAGATCCCGTTCTGGGTGACCCGGCCCGGGCCGCCCGCCGCCCAGTACTCCTCCTCGAAGATCAGCCACTCGATGAGGTCGGCCCCCCGGCCGCCGTACTCCTCGGGCCAGGAGACCACGGCCCAGCGGGCGTCGAAGAGGCGCCGTTCCCAGTCCCGGTGGGCGGCGAAGCCCTCGGCGGTGTTCATCGAGCCGAGGCCGGAGGGGACGTTGGCCCGCAGCCACTCGCGGGCCTCGGCCCGGAAGGCGTCGTGACGCTCGGAGAAGGTCAGGTCCATGGCGGGCCGAAGCCTGACGCCCGGCCCCCGCCCACCGCAAGGCGGCGACGGCCCGACGAGGGGCCACCCCACCTGACGGCCCGTCAGGTGGGGGCAGTAGCCTGCGGCCCGTGAACACCACGGAGGCGGCCAAGCCGCGCGTGGCGGCCATCGAGGGGTGGTTCACCCTCGACGACCCGCCCCACCTGATCGGCACCCGGTGCGGGGCCTGCGGCACCTACTTCTTCCCCCGCGAGACCGGCTGGTGTCGGCGCCCGGGGTGCGGCAGCACCGACCTGGTCGAGGTCGAGCTGAGCCGCACCGGGACCATCTGGTCCTACACCGACGCCCAGTACCAGCCGCCGGCCCCCTACGTGTCGCCCCACGAGGAGTTCCGGCCCTTCGCCCAGGCCGCCGTCGAGCTGGCCGCCGAGGGCCTGGTCGTCATGGGCCAGATGGTCGAGGGCGTGGGCGTCGACGACCTGACCACCGGGATGGCCGTCGAGCTGGTCGTCGAGCCCCTCTACGAGGACGACGAGGCCGTCCACCTCGTCTGGAAGTGGAAGCCCGTGACCGGCGGGGAGGACTCGTGAGCCGCGACGTCGTCGTCACCGGGGTGGGGATGCACCCCTGGGGCAAGTGGGGCCGCAACTTCGTCGAGTACGGGCGGGCGGCGGTGGCCGACGCCCTGGCCGACAGCGGCATCGACTGGCAGGACGTCGAGTTCGTGTCCGGCGCCGACACCATCCGCAACGGGTACCCGGGCTTCATCGCCGGGGCCACCTTCGCCCAGGCCATGGGCTGGACCGGCGTGCCGGTGGCCAGCAGCTACGCCGCCTGCGCCTCCGGCGCCACCGCCATGAGCGTGGCTCGCGACCGCATCCGGGCCGGGGCCTGCGAGATCGCCCTCGTCGTCGGAGCCGACACCACGCCCAAGGGCTTCTTCAAGCCGGTGGAGGGCCCCGACCGCTTCACCGACCCCGACTGGCTGCGCTTCCACCTGCTGGGCGCCACCAACCCGACCTACTTCGCCCTCTACGCCCGGCGCCGGATGGACCTCTACGGCGCCACCGACGAGGACTTCGCCCTGGTGAAGGTGAAGAACGCCCGCCACGGGCTGGCCAACCCCAAGGCCCGCTACCGCAAGGAGGTGACCGTCGAGGAGGTGCTCGCCTCGCCGATGGTCGCCGACCCGCTGCGCCTGCTCGAGATCTGCGCCACCTCCGACGGCGGCGCCGCGGTGATCCTCATGAGCCGCGACGAGGCCGAGCGCCGGGGCGTGACCGACCCGCTGACGGTGGCCGCCGTGTCGACGGTGACGCCGACGTACCCCAACACGGTGATCGACCTGCCCGAGTTCGCCACCGACTCGGCCGCGGTCTCCGCCGCCCCCGAGCTGACCTACCGGGCGGCCATCAGCGCCGCCGCCTACGAGGAGGCCGGCGTCGGGCCCGAGGACATCGACCTGGCCGAGGTCTACGACCTGTCCACGGCCCTCGAGCTGGACTGGGTCGAGTCCCTGGGGCTGTGCAAGGAGGGCGAGGCCGAGCAGCTCGTGCGGGCCGGCGACACCACCATCGGGGGCCGCATCCCGGTCAACACGTCGGGCGGGCTGTCCTGCTTCGGCGAGGCCATCCCCGCCCAGGCCCTGGCCCAGGTCTGCGAGCTGACCTGGCAGCTGCGGGGCCAGGCCGGCGACCGTCAGGTCGAGGGCGCCCGGGTCGGCATCACCGCCAACCAGGGCCTCTTCGGCCACGGCTC
>CAYTJS010000050.1:0-4466 GCA_964438115.1 uncultured Iamiaceae bacterium | reverse complement strand
TTCGGCTGCGTCGACACCATCGGCCCCCAGGCCGGCGACATCGCCCGCACCTGCTGGCTGGCCGCGGGCCTGCCCCAGGAGGTCCCCGGCACCACCGTCGACCGCCAGTGCGGCTCGTCCCAGCAGGCCGTGCACTTCGCCGCCCAGGCGGTGATGAGCGGCACCAGCGACCTCGTGGTCGCCGGCGGCGTGCAGAACATGTCGATGATCCCCATCAGCTCGGCCATGCTCGTGGCCGAGCACGTCGGGGTGACCGACCCCGACCCGTTCCGGGGCTCGAAGGGCTGGCTGGCCCGCTACGGCGACCAGGAGGTGAGCCAGTTCCGGGCCGCCGAGATGATCGCCGAGAAGTGGGACCTCTCCCGCGAGGACATGGAGGCCTTCGCCTACGAGAGCCACCAGCGGGCCCTGCGGGCCATCGACGAGGGCCGCTTCGACGCCGAGATCGAGCCGCTGGAGGGCGTCACCCACGACGAGGGGCCCCGACGCGAGACCACCCTCGAGAAGATGGCCTCGCTGCGCACCCTCGTCGAGGGCGGGCGTCTGACCGCGGCGGTCTCGTCGCAGATCTCGGACAACTCGGCCGCCCTGCTGGTCGCCTCCGAGCAGGCGGTGAAGGACCACGGCCTGACGCCCCGGGCCCGCATCCACCATCTCTCGGTGCGCGGTGACGACCCCGTCTGGATGCTGACCGCGCCCATCCCGGCCACGGCGTACGCCCTCGAGAAGGCCGGCATGACCCTCGACGACATCGACCTGGTCGAGATCAACGAGGCCTTCGCCTCGGTCGTGCTGGCGTGGCAGAAGGAGACCGGCGCCGACCTCGACAAGGTCAACGTGAACGGCGGCGCCATCGCCCTCGGTCACCCGCTCGGCGCCACCGGTGCCCGTCTGATGACCACCCTGCTCCACGAGCTGGAGCGCATCGGCGGCCGCTACGGCCTCCAGACCATGTGCGAGGGCGGCGGCCAGGCCAACGTCACCATCATCGAACGCCTCTGACGCCCGGCAGGGCCCCGGCGTGGCAGGCTGCGCCGGTGAACGGGGGGCGAAGCGACGGTGAACGATCGGCGCTGACCCGGCGGGGCTTCCTCGTCGGGACCGGCGCCACCCTGCTGCTGGCCGCGTGCGGTGGTGACGACGGCGGGACGGCGTCGAGCACGACCCGGCCGGCCCCGACCACGAGCACGGTCCGTCACACCGCCCGGCTGTCGGGGGACCCCTTCGGCCTCGGGGTGGCCTCCGGCGACCCCCTCGCCGACTCGGTCATCCTCTGGACCCGGCTGGCCCCGCTCCCCCTCGCCCTCGACAGCACCGGCGGCATGCCCGACGACCCCGTCGACGTCGTCTGGGAGGTGGCCGCCGACGACCGGTTCCGCTCGCTCGTGTCGAGCGGCGTGGCCACCGCCGATCCCGACCGCGGCCACGCCCTCCACGTCGACGCCACGGGCCTCGACCCCGCCACCACCTACCACTACCGCTTCACGGTCGGCGACTGGACCAGCCCCGTCGGTCGGACCAGGACGCTGCCCGCCGAGGGGGCCGACGTGGCCCGCTTCCGCCTCGGGGTCGTCAACTGCCAGTGGTACGAGTCGGGCACCTACGCCGCCTACGCCCACCTGGCCGAGGAGGACGTCGACCTCGTCCTCCACCTCGGCGACTACATCTACGAGTACGCCGCCGGCACCGGCCGCCGGCAGTCCAAGCCGACCAACGAGGTCATCACCCTCGACGACTACCGCCTGCGCTACGCGTCCTACAAGGTCGACCCCCAGCTCCAGGCCGCCCACGCCGCCGCCCCTTTCGTCTGCACGTGGGACGACCACGAGGTGGCCAACAACTACCTGGGCGAGACCGTGCCCGAGGGCCTCGTCCCCGCCGACCAGCTCCCCGAGCGCAAGGCGGCCGCCTACCGGGCCTGGTGGGAGAACCTGCCCACCCGCCTGCCGCCACCCGACGGGCCCGAGCTGCAGGTCTACCGGGACCTCACCATCGGCGCCCTGGCCCGCCTGGCCGTGCTCGACGAGCGCCAGTACGCCGACGTCGCCCCCTGCCGGGACGAGGTGGTCGATGACTTCGGCGACTGCGACGCCCGCACCGGCGAGGACCGCACCCGCCTCGGCCCCGAGCAGGAGGCCTGGGTGGCCGACACCGTGGGCCGGGGCGACGTGACCTGGGACCTGGTCGGCAACCCGGTCGTGCTGGCGGGCATCGACGCCGGCACCGGCGACGAGCCGCAGTTCTACCTCGACACCTGGGACGGCTATCCCGACGCCCAGCGGCGCCTGGTGGCCGTGCTCGACGAGGCCGACAACCCCGTGGTGCTCACCGGCGACTACCACGCGGGCATGGTCCTCGAGGTGACCGAGGAGCCCTTCGTCGCCGACTCACCGGTCGTGGCCCCCGAGTTCATGGCCCCGCCGATCTCGTCGATCCTGTTCCCCGACCCCGTCGCCGAGCGCACGCCCCAACTGCGCCAGCAGATCAACGCCCACGGCTACCTGGCCGTCACCGTCGAGCCCGAGCGCCTCACGGCCGAGTTCCGCACCCTCGACGACGTCCAGGACGCCAACAGCCCCATCACCACCACCGCCACCTGGCTGGTCACCCCCGGCGACCCCGTCCCCCGCCGGGCCTGACCGCACACTTGGTCTGGGTCCCCGAGCCCCCCTTGGCCCTCGCCCGATCGCGGTGTGGCCATTGACCTAGTGTTCACTAGGTAGTAGTTTGCGTCAGCGATGCAGCGCCGTCGGGGGCACAGGGGGAAGGGGCGCCTGACCGACGGGCGTCGGTACCGGCTGGTCTACGAGACGGCCCCGACGGACCGCCGGGTCGGGATCAAGTGGTCCCGCCTTCAGGTGATCAGGCGACCCGCCACCACGGCCCAGTCGCCCACCACCAACGCCTGACCGGGCTCGACGCGCTGGGGGACGCCGTCGTCCACGGTCACCTCCCAGGGCCCGCCGTGCACCCGAAGCGCCAGGGCCGAGTCGTCGACCGTGTACCCGTCGACCAGGACCTCGCGCCGCAGCACCCAGCCGTCATCGGTGCCCTCGCTCAGGAACAGCTCGGCCCGGCAGGGGCCGTGGCCGTCGCCGTCGTCCCGGAACCACCCGCCCGCGGCCCTCGCCCCCGGGGCGACGGGCGGGTGGAGGAGGAGTACGTCGTCCCCCTCCTCGTCGGTGGGCACCACCACCCCGGCCCGGACGAACACGGGGATGGAGGCCATGGTCACCAGCACGGTGAACCGACCCTCGCGGGGCCCGTCACCGTCCAGGCCCCACCAGGAACCGGGCGGCAGCACGACGTCACGGGTCGTGGCCCCCTCGTCCAGCACCGGGGCCACCAGCACGTTGGGGCCGACGAGGAACTCGTCGTCCACGCTCCCCAGCACGGGGTCGTCCTCGTGCCCCCACCACACGGGCAGGACCGGTGGTGCCCCGTCGCCGGCCACGTCGGCGGCCAGCGTGTACCAGAGGGGCAGGAACCGGTAGCGGTCGGTCAGCGCCCGGCGCACGGCGTCGAGATGGGGGCCGGCGGCCCGCCACGGCTCCCGGGAGGGCATGGTCCAGACGGAATGCGACCGGAAGAACGGCAGCCAGGAGGCGAGCTGGAACCACCGGGTGTAGAGCTCGGGCGTCGGGTCGCCCGAGAAGCCCCCGATGTCGGGGCCGGTGTAGGGGATCCCCGACAGCGACAGGTTCAGGGCGGTGGCGACGGTGCGGCGCAGCATCGTCCACGACGTGCCCACGTCGCCGGTCCAGGTCCAGGCGTAGCGCTGCACCCCCACCCAGCCCGAGCGGGTGAGCAGCCAGGGGCGACGGTCGGGCCGGTGCCGGGCCAGGGCCTCGAAACCGGCCTGGGCCATCCCCAGGCCGTAGAGGTTGCGGCCCTCCAGGTGGTCGCCACCCCGGCCCTCGAGGTGGTGGTGGGTGGCGAGGGGCAGGGTCGGCTCGACCCCGGCCGAGAACACGGCCGGCTCGTTCATGTCGTGCCAGATGCCGCTCACCCCCCGGTCGAGCAGCGCCGGGTACTGATCGCCCCACCACGTGCGCACCGCCGGGTCGGAGAAGTCGGGGAAGCCGACCCGGCCCGGCCACACGACGGCGTTGACCTCGGTGCCGTCCGGCAGGCGAAGGAACCGGCCGTCGCGGTGACCTTCCTCGTAGAGCGGGAACGACCGGTCCCGGGCGACACCCGGATCGATGATGGCCACCGTCTCGACCCCCTCGGCGGCCAGGTCGGCGGTGAGCCCGGCCAGGTCGGGGAAGTCCTCCTCGTCGACAGTGAAGACCCGGTACCGGTCCATGTAGTCGATGTCGAGGTGGATGGCCGAGAGCGGCAGGTCGTGCTCCCGGAACCCGGCGAGCACGGCCCGGACGTCGGCCTCGGTGCGGTACCCCCACCGGCACTGGTGATAGCCGAGGGCCCAGCGGGGCGGCAGGGGCGGCCGTGCGGCTGCGGGC
>CAYTJS010000049.1:0-16759 GCA_964438115.1 uncultured Iamiaceae bacterium | reverse complement strand
CCCCCGACGGCCTGCGGGCCGACGAGGATCGCAATCGCCGCCTCGGGGCCACCCCGGCGGCGGCGGCCCTGGTGGCGGTGGCCGTGATGATCGCCACCTTCCTCGTCACCCGCGACGACGGTCCGGCCCCGGCCCCGCCGCCCGAGGTGGCCGTCGGCCAGCGGCTGGAGGACGACGGCGCCACGGCGGCGACCGAGCCCCCGGCGACCGTTCCCGCGGACCACCTGGCGGCCACCTTGGAGGAGATCGAGGCCTTCGTCGCCGAGGAGCGGGGGCGGGACTTCCGCGAGGAGGTCGAGCTGACCCTGCTCGACCGCGAGGCCTACGAGGACCGGGTCCGCCAGGAGTTCGACGAGGACATCGCCGGCGACGAGGAGGTCGTGGCCGCCATCCGCCAGGCCGCCGCCGTCTACCAGGCCCTCGGCGCCTGGCCGGCGGGGACCGACCCGGTCGGGCTCCTCCGGGAGTTCAACGCCGTCGGCTCGCTCGGCTTCTACGACCCGGTGACCGACGAGATGGTCGTCGCCGGCGGCGAGATCACGCCCCTCCTGCGCACGACGCTGGCCCACGAGCTGACCCACGCCCTCGACGACCAGTGGTTCGACCTCGATCGCCCCGACCTCGACGCCCGCACCGACGAGGCCTCGATGGCCTTCTCGGCGGTGGTCGAGGGCAGCGCCCGCCAGGTCGAATCGGCCTACGAGGCCACCCTCTCCGACGAGGAGCAGGCCGATTCCGACGCCGAGGCCCAGGCCCTCATCGACGGCATCGACCTCAGCCGGTTCCCGAGCATCCTGATCCTCGAGCAGCAGTTCGTCTACGAGGGCGGCCAGGCCTTCGTGGCCGACCTGCTCGCCGCCGAGGGCGAGGCCGGGCTGGCCCGGGCGTTGCGCCGGCCGCCACGCACCACGGAGGCCATCCAGGAGGTCGACACCTGGCTGACCGAGGGCCCGACGGCCCCGACCGTGCCCGTCCCCGAGGCCGACGGCGCCGTCGAGGGCGACGGGGTCCTCGGCCAGTTCCTGGTCGACCAGCTCACGGCCCCGGCCCGGGTCGGCACCGACGGTCAGCTCGACGGCACCGTGCCCGAGTGGGACGGGGACCGCTACGTGCTCTGGGCCGACGGCGACCAGTGGTGCGTGCGAGCCGCGGTGCTGGGGGACGTGGACGCCCTGGCCGAGCAGCTCGGCCCGTGGGCCGACCAGGTCGGCGCCGAGTTGGACCCCGCCGGCGACGAACTCGTCGTCACCAGCTGCAATTAGGGGTTCGGCGGGGCGTCGGGACCGTAGGTGGTGACCAGCATCTCGGTCAGCAGGTCGAGCATGTCGGGCGCCCCCGGGAAGAGGGCCAGGATGTCGCTCTCGGTGTCGCGGGACAGGGCCCAGCCCCGGATCAGGTCCACCACCGTGCCCAGGATGGGCCCGAAGTGGGGCTGGTCGGCCAGGTCCTCGAACCACGGCGCCGCCCGGCTCCCGATGTCGAGCCAGGCCGCGCCGAGCACGGTGGTCACCCGGGCGGCCAGGTCCGGGCGGGTGCGGGCCGCCACCTGGATCTCGGTCACCGCCACGAGGGGCGGCGTGAGGAAGGCGTCGTAGACGGCCTGGAGACGGACGCGCAACCGGCCCCGCAGGTCGGCGCCGTCCTCGGTGGCGTCCATCAGGCCCTGGACGATGTCGGGGGCCAGGGCCACGGCGTGCTCCAGGGTGGCGACGAGCAGGTCCTCCTTGGTGGGGAAGTGCCGGAACACCGACCCCTGGGACACCCAGGCCCGGGAGGCCACCGCCGCCGTGGTGGTGCCCGCGTACCCGTGGTCGAAGAGCTCGCCGATGGTGGCGTCCACCAGGGCGGCGCGGGTGGCGGCCGTGCGCTGCGCCTGGGTCCGCCGTGGCGCCGCCGCCCGGGTGATCATGGCCCGATCCTAGGGACGGGGCCCCGCCCCGTCCGTCTCCAGGGGGAGGACGGCCTCGGCCAGGGCGGTCAGCTCGGCGGTCCAATCGTCGGGCTCGGTGAGAGGGAGGACGACGAACTTCGAGGCGCCGGCGTCGACCAGCTCGCGCACGCGGGCGGCGAGGGCCTCGTGGCCCCGGGGGATGACGGCCTCGACGCTCGTCAGGTCGGGTCGGCGCCGCTGCAGGAACGGCAGGAGGGTCTCGGGCACCGGGCCCTGGCTGTAGGCGACGAGGGCGCCGTAGTGCTCGGGGTTGATGCGCCGCCCGGCGGCGGCGGCCGCCTCCTCGATGGCGGGGATCCCGGCGGCCACGTCGGTGGCGTCGCAGAACGAGGGGAGCCAGCCGTCGCCCAGGCGCCCGACCCGGCGCAGCTCCGAGCGGGCCTGACCGCCCAGCCACACGTCGAGGTGGTCCTGGTGGGGACGGGGTCGCACGGTCACGCCGTCGAGGTGGAAGCGTTCGCCGTGGTGGACGACCTCGTCCTCGGCCCAGAGGCGGCGCAGCAGGGGAAGGGCCTCGTCGAACCAGGGCGCCCGCTCCTCGCGGGTCACGCCGAAGGCCTGCTGCTCGACGGGATCGGCCACGCCCAGGCCGAAGGCGGGCAGCAGGCGGCCGGCGGCCAGGCGGTCGAGGCTGGCCAGCTCCTGGGCCACGAGGACCGGGTTGCGCCCGGGCAGGACCATGACGCTCATGCCCAGCTTGATGCGCTCGGTCCGCCCCGCGGCGTAGGCCAGGCCGACGACGGGGTCGGGGGCCTCGCCACCGACCCGCTCGCTGAGCCAGAGCGAGTCGAAGCCCAGCGCCTCCAGCCCGTCGACCACGGCGTCGAAGCGGGCGGGGTCGTTGGTGCCGGTGCGGGCACCGAGGCCGAAGCCGATGCGGACCTTCATGCTCCCTAGTCTCCCCGAGATGGACGCCGACACGTCGTTCCGCCTCGACGGGGCGGTGGCCCTGGTCACCGGGGCCTCGGCCGGCCTGGGGGAGCGCTTCGCCCGGGTGCTGCACGGCGCCGGGGCCCAGGTGGTGCTGGTGGCCCGCCGGGCCGACCGGCTGGCCGCCCTGGCCGCCGACCTCGACGGGGCCCTGGTGGCCCCGGCCGACCTGGCCGACCCCGCCGCCCGCGAGGCGGTGGTGGCCACCGCCCTCGACCGTCACGGCCGGGTCGACGTGCTGGTCAACAACGCCGGGTTCAGCGACGGCCCCCAGCCCGCCGAGACCGAGGCCGTGGCCGACTTCGCCGCCGTGGTCGAGGTCAACCTCACCGCCGCCTTCCACCTGGCCCGGCTGGTGGCCCCGGGGATGATCGAGCGGGGCACCGGCTCGATCGTGAACGTCGCCTCGGTGCACGGGCTGGTGGCCTCGGCGCCCAACGACCAGGCCGGCTACGTGGCCAGCAAGGCCGGACTGGTCGGCCTCACCCGCGAGCTGGCCTGCCAGTGGGCCGCCGACGGGGTGCGGGTGAACGCCATCGCCCCCGGGTACTTCGCCACCGAGCTGACCGAGCCGATGATGGACGACGACCGGGGCCGGGCCTGGATCGAGCGCAACACGCCGATGCGCCGTCCGGGCGCGGCCCACGAACTCGACGGGGCGCTGCTCTTCCTCGCCGGCCCGGCCTCGACCTACGTCACGGGCCAGACCCTGGCCGTGGACGGTGGCTGGACGGCTCGCTGACCCGGTCGCTGGGTAGCGTCGGACCATGACCAAGGGCCCCGGTGGTGCCCGCGTCGAGCGGGACACGATGGGTGAGGTGCTGGTGCCGTTCTCGGCCAAGCACGGCCCCCAGACCCAGCGGGCGGTCGAGAACTTCCCCGTGTCGGGGCTGCGTATCGAGCGGCGCCTGATCCGGGCCCTGGCCCTGGTGAAGGGGGCCGCCGCCCGAGTGAACGGCGACCTGGCCGAGGTGCCGGCGGTGACCCCGGAGGTGGCCGGGGCCATCGCCGCCGCCGCCGACGAGGTGGCGGCGGGGGAGTGGGACGCCCACTTCCCGGTCGACGTCTTCCAGACCGGGTCGGGCACCTCGTCGAACATGAACATGAACGAGGTCCTGGCCAACCTGGCGGCCGAGCGGCTGCGGCGGCCGGATTCGGTGCACCCCAACGACCACGTCAACGCCTCGCAGTCCTCCAACGACGTCTTCCCGACGGCCGTCCACCTGGCCGTGGCCGAAGGGGTCCGTGACGACCTGCTGCCGGCCCTCGACCACCTGGCCACCACCTTCGAGGCCAAGGCGGCCGAACTGGCGCACGTGGTCAAGGCCGGGCGCACCCATCTGATGGACGCCACCCCGGTCACCCTGGGCCAGGAGCTCGGCGGCCACGCCGCCCAGCTCCGTCAGGCCGCTGAGCGCCTGGTCGGCGTGCTGCCCCGCGTCGGTGAGGAGCCGCTCGGCGGCACGGCCGTGGGCACCGGGCTGAACGCCCCGCCCGGCTTCGCCCCCGGCGTGCTGGCCCTGCTCGTCGAGCGCACCGGGCTGCCCCTGACCGAGGCCCGGGACCACTTCGCCGCCCAGGGGGCACGCGACGCCCTGGTCGAGGCGTCCGGCCTGCTGCGGGTCGTGGCGGTGGCCCTGGTGAAGATCGCCAACGACCTGCGCTGGATGGCGTCGGGGCCGGCTGCGGGCCTGGGCGAGATCCGCCTCCCGGCGCTGCAGCCGGGGTCGTCGATCATGCCCGGCAAGGTCAACCCGGTGGTGCCCGAGGCCGTGACCCAGGTCGCCGCCCACGTGATCGGCAACGACGCCGCGGTGGCCTTCGCCGGCTCCCAGGGCAACTTCGAGCTGAACGTCTTCCAGCCCGTCATGGCCCACAACCTGTTGGAGGCGGTCCGCCTGCTCGCCAACGTCAGCCGGCTGTTCGCCGACCGTTGCGTCGCCGGCATCGAGGCCGACGAGGACCGCTGCCGGGCCCACGCCGAGGCCTCCCCCCAGGTGGCGGCGGCGCTGGCCCCGCACCTCGGCTACGAGGCGACGGCCGCCCTGGTGCAGCGGGCGGGGGCGGAGGGGACCACGGTGCGGGCCCTGGTGGTGGCCGAGGGCCTGATGACCGACGACGAGGTGACGGCGGCGCTCGACGTGGAGGCCCTCACCCGGGGCGGTATGGTCGAGCCCCCGGACTGAGCGGGGCTACTCGCCCTTGGCGGGGGAGCCGGGGAAGGCGCCGGGGTCGCCGGCGGCGGGGATGGCCGGGGCGGTCCAGCTCATCTCGCGGGCCAGGTCGGTGGCGGCGGCCCGCCACTCCTGGGGGTCCCAGCCCTCGGCGGTCGAGGCCACCGAGAGGTCGGTGCGGATGTGGACGAAGGCGGGCAGGGCCTCGAGGCCGAGGGCGCCGACCAGGGCTCGGTCGGGGTCGGCGAAGGTCAGCACCCGCTCGGCCCACGGGCCGAGGAAGCGGCGGGCGTCGTCGGCGTCGGCCATCACCACGAACGCCACCCGGCAGTCGGCCTGGGCGAAGCCCTGAAGGATGCGGCCCCCGGTCTCGAGCAGCCAGGCGCTCTCGTTGGTGTAGGGGTCGAGGGCGACGAGGGCGAGGTGGAAGTTGGTCACCCACTCGGAGAGGGGACGGGCCTCGCCCCCCAGCGGGGCCAGCTCGACGTCGGGAGGCGCCTGCGTGCTCACGAGTACGGGAAGCTACCGCCCCGGCGGCCCCGAACGCGAACCGGCGCAGGCCGCTCCCGCTGCGTGCTGGGTACGGTCGCGGCGTGCACCCGATCGAGCGCCTCCGCTACGTCGCCCGGGCCGAGGGGGTGCCCACCGCGGTGCTGGTCGAGGAGACGGCGGCATCACTGCGGGCCTTCGCCCGCGACCCCCAGGGCCTGGTCACCGCCTGTCGCCGCATCGTCGACCACCAGCCGGCCGTCGGGCCACTGTGGTGGCTGGCGGCGCGGGCGCTGACCGCGGCCGACCCGGTGGCCGAGGCCGAGCGGGCCGCCGCCGAGGTCGAGGCCGACCGCACCCCCCGGGCCCTGGCCGACGCCCTGCCCGACGAGGCCTCGGTCCTGCTCCTGGGGTGGCCCGAGCTGGCGGCGGGTGGCCTGGTCCGCCGGGGCGACCTCGAGGTCCTGGTGTGCGACACCGACGGGGAGGGCACCTCGCTGGTGGTCCGCCTGCTGCGGGCCGACGTCGACGCCGTCGACGTCCCTGCCGGGGGCCGGGGGTCGGGGGCCGCCGACGTGGACGTGGTCGTCCTCGAGGCCACGGCCGTGGGTCCGACCGGCTTCCTCGCCCCGCCCGGGTCCCGGGCCGCGGCCGCCGTCGGCCATCTGGGCCCCGGCGAGGTCTGGCTGACGGCGGGCGTGGGCCGCCTGCTGCCCGAGCGGCTGTTCACCGCCATCGGCGACCGGGTGCTCTCCGTCGACTGCCCCTGGGACGACGACTGGGAGCTGGTGCCCCTGGACCTGGTCGACCGGGTCGTGGGACCGACCGGCCCCCTGCCGGTGGCCGACGCCTTGGCCCGCACCGACTGCCCCATCGCCCCCGAGCTGGTGCGCCCCTTCGCCACCTGACGGCGACGCGCGCGGCCTTGGGGGCGTGCGCGCGCCACCCGTAGGCTGGCGGCCATGTCCGCACGCACCCGTGACCTCCCGCGCCGTTCCTGCCTCTCCATCCCCGGCTCCAGCGAGAAGATGCTCGGCAAGGGCCCCTCCCTGCCCGCCGACATGATCTTCCTCGACCTCGAGGACTCCGTCTCGCCCCTCGAGAAGGAGGCGGCCCGGGTCAAGGTGGTCGAGGCCATCAAGGGCCAGGACTGGGGCGAGCGGGTGCTGTGCGTCCGGGTCAACGCCTGGGACACCCCCTGGACCTACGGCGACGTGATCGAGGTCGTGGGCAACGCCGGCGAGCGCCTCGAGGAGATCATGCTCCCCAAGGTGCAGACCGCCGGCCAGGTCGAGGCCATGGACCTCCTGCTCACCCAGGTCGAGAAGAACGCCGGCCTGCCCATCGGCCACATCGGCATCGAGGCCCAGATCGAGACGGCCCAGGGCCTCATCAACGTCGAGGAGATCTGCGCCGCCAGCCCCCGCCTCGAGACCGTCATCCTCGGGCCGGTCGACTTCTCGGCCTCGATGGAGATGCCATCGCTGTCGGGCGGCCTGCAGATCCCCGAGTACCCCGGGGACTACTTCCACTACGTGTTCATGAAGATCCTGATGGCCGGTCGGGCCAACGGCCTGCAGGTCATCGACGGCCCCTACGTGAAGGTGCGGGACTCCGACGGCTTCCGGGACTACTGCCGTCGGACCCAGATCCTCGGCTTCGACGGCAAGTGGGCCCTGCACCCCGACCAGGTCACCATCCTGAACGAGATGTTCTCGCCCACCCAGGAGCAGTTCGACCGGGCCAACGACATCCTCGACGCCTACGAGGAGGCCACCACCACCGGTGACCGCAAGGGCGCGGTGATGTTCGGCGACGAGATGATCGACGAGGCCTCCCGCAAGGTGGCGGTGAAGCTGGTCAGCCGGGGCCGGCGCGCCGGTCTCACCCGTTCTTGACGAATTCCCAGGAAGCTCTGACCTGGCCCTGGGGTGGGTCGCGGAGGATGGCGTCATGACCGATGCCACCGACGATCCCACCGAGCCCACGCCCGAGGTCGAGGAACCCGCGGCCGGGGCGGCCGCCGAAGCCGCGACCCCGGCCGAGCCGGCCCCCGCCGGGGGCGGCGGTTGGTCCTCGCCCCAGACCGTGACGCGCAAGGCGGCCGTCCTGGGCCTGGCCGGCGCCTTCCTCGTGGGGGGCCTGGTCGGCTGGATCGGCTCCAGCGCCCTGGGCGACGACGACACCGACACCGACACCATCGGAGCAGTGCTGCCGGGCGGGTTCCCCGGTGGGGGCAGGGGTGGCTTCCCCGGCGGTGACCGTGACCAGGGCGGCGGCTGGGGTGGGGTTCCCGGCGGCCCCCACCGGGGTGTTCCCGGCGGTGAGCTCCCCGACGAGCTGCAGGAGCAGCTCGACGAGTGGATGGAGGAGGGCCGGGTCCCGCCCTGGATGGACGAGGACCACGGCGACCGCGGCGACCATCACGACGGATACGACGACGAGGACGACCAGGACCAGGACCAGGACCGGTCCGAGGACCAGGATCAGTCCGACGACGCCTGAGCGCGGCGGCTGACCGTGGCCAGCACGTCGGCGGCGTCGGCCTGCACCTCGGCCGCCCGGTTCGCGGCCACCTCGAGCAGGGCCGTCTCCTCGTCCGGTGACAGGGCGAGGCGGGGACGCCGGGCCAGGGTGCCCGCCACCCGGGCGGCGGCGTAGACGGGCTCGCCGTAGCGGGGCGGGGCCAGCCGCCCGGTGACGGCGGCCAGGAAGCCCCGCCAGGAGGGACGGGCGTCAGCGGCGACGAGGCCGAGGACCTCGTCCGCGGGCCGGCCCAGGGCCGCCCACGTCGCGGCGAAGGCCCCCCGGTCGTGGCCGCCGGCCAACAGCGCCCCGTCGAGGAGCAGCTCCACCAGCACGTGCGCCGCGCCCCGGGCCGGTCCCCGCCGCAGGCCCCGGTCGGTCAGCGCGGCGGTGAGCGACCGGGTCCGGTCGCGGAACCAGGTCAGGTCGTGGAACGCGGCGTCGGTGCGGTGGTGCAGGGAGATCCCGGCGGCCACCTCGGCGGTCGTCGGGCGCAGCGTGACCCCGGCCATGCGGGCCAGGTCGGGGCCGGCCGCCCCGAGCCAGACCTTCAGCCCCCCCGGGGTGACGACCCGTTCGGCGACGAGGACGTGGGCGACGAAGTTCACGCCCCGGCGACGGTACCGAAAGGGTTGGCGGGGGGAGGGGGGCGACGGTGTAGACCGAGGCCGTGGCCACCCTGGATCCCGCCGAACGGGCGCGCCTGCAGCAGCGGACGCTGCGCGCCCTCACCGTGGGCCAGATCGTGGGCTCGGCCGCCCTGGGCGCGGCGATCACCGTCGGGGCGTTCGTGCTGCAGGGGATCCTGGGCGACGACACCCCCTGGGCCGGTCTGGCCGCCGCCACCGTCACCATGGGATCGGCGGTCATGGCCCCACTGCTGGCCCGGCGGATGCGCGGACGGGGCCGCCGCCCCGGCCTGAGCCTCGGCTACGCGCTGGCCGCCGTCGGGGGCGTGGTGGCCGCCGTGGGGGCCCAGACCGAGGCCCTGGCCCCGTTCCTCGTGGGCCTGTTCCTCTACGGGAGCGGGCAGGCGTCGAACCTGCTCGCCCGCTACGCCGCCACCGACCTGGCCGAGGAGGACGACCGGGCCCGGTCGATGAGCCGGGTGGTGTTCGCCTCCACCTTCGGTGCCGTGTTCGGGCCGCTGCTCGTGGTCCCCGCCCAGCGCCTGGGCGAGGCCGCCGGCCTGGGGCCCTACACCGGGCCCTGGCTGTTCAGCGCCGTGTTCTTCGCCCTGGCGGGGACGGTCGCCACGATCCTGCTGCGCCCGGACCCGCTGGTGGTGGCGGGAGGCCTCGACCGGGCGGCCGGTGCGACCGACCGGCCCGGTGTCCGGGACGCCCTCGGGGTGGTGACGGCCCGCCCGCTGGCCCGGCTGGCCGTCCTGGCCATGGTGGTCTCGCAGTCGGTGATGGTGGCGGTGATGGCCATGACCCCGGTGCACCTCCGCCTGCACGGTCACGAGGGCGTCAGCCAGCTCGTGGTCTCGGTCCACATCGCCGGCATGTTCGCCTTCAGCCCCCTGGTCGGCCGCTTCAGCGACCGCCACGGCCACCTGCGCACGATCGTGGTGGGCGCCGCCGTGCTGGCCGCCTCCACGGTCCTGGCCGCCGCCTCCGGCGACGTCGAGCAGCTGCTCTTCCCCTCGCTGTGGGCCCTGGGCCTGGGCTGGAACTTCGGCCTCATCGGTGGCTCCAGCCTCCTGATCGACCAGGTGCCCCTCGAGGACCGGGTTGGCGTCCAGGGCCTGAGCGACCTGCTGATGAGCGCCGCCGGCGGGCTGGCCGGCTTCGGCGCCGGCTTCGTCCGGCGGGCCGTCGGCTACCACGTGCTGGCCGAGCTGGCGACGCTGGCCGCCGCCGGCCTGCTGGTGGTGGCCCACTCGGCCTGGCGGTCGGCCCGGACCCGCGCCGCGGTGGCGGTGACCCCCTGACGGCCCCCGCGGTGGTCCGACCCCGGCGGGGGTACCTGCTCGTCCTGGCCGGGGCGCTGCTGTTCGGCGTCAACGCCTCGGTGTCCAAGGTGGTCCTCGACGCCGGGCTGGCCCCGGCCCGCCTGGCCGCCCTCCGCTGCACCGGGGCCGCCCTGGGTCTGGGCCTGGTCCTGGCGCTGTGGCGACCCGCCAGCCTCCGCATCCGGTGGGCGGAGGTGCCCGCCCTGGCCGCCCTCGGCCTCACCGGCGGGGCCCTCATCCAGTGGTTCTACTTCATCGCCATCGACCGCCTGCCCGTCGGCATCGCCCTCCTGCTGGAGTTCACCGGGCCGCTCCTGGTGGCCCTGTGGTCGGCGCTCGTCCTGCGCCACCGCATCCCCCGCCGGGTGTGGCTGGCCCTGGGCATCGCCCTCCTGGGCCTGGCCCTGGTCGCCCAGGTGTGGCGCGACGTCGGGCTCGACCCCGTGGGCGTGGCCGCCGGCCTGGCGGGGGCCGCCTGCCTGGCGAGCTTCCACCTCCTCGGGAAGGTCACCGTGGCCGAACGCGACGCCCTCGGTCTGGCCTTCTGGATGTTCGCCTTCGCCGCCCTGTTCTGGGCGGTGGTCCAGCCCTGGTGGCGGTTCGACCCGGCCACGCTGGAGGGCACCACCTCGGCCCTGGGCCGCTTCGCCGACAGCGAGGTCTCCGTGGCCGCCGCCCTGGCCTGGGTGGTGGTGCTGGGCACCCTGGCGCCCTACGCCTGCTACCTGGGGGCGTTGGCCCACCTGTCGCCGACCACCACCGGGGTGGTGGGCATGAGTGAGCCGGTCATCGCCGCCCTGGTGGCCTGGGTGTGGCTGGGCGAGGCCCTGAACGGGGTGCAGCTCCTGGGCGGGGCCCTGATCCTGCTGGGCGTCGGCCTCGTGCAGACCGCGCCCCAACCAGCGGAGGTGGCTCCCGAGCCCTACGTGGCCGGTGACGTGCCCGCCGCCTGAGCGGAAATGAGCAATCACTACTCAGGGTGACGGCCACCGCGGACGGCAGACTGGGGCCGTGCGACGACTTCTCGCTGCCCTCATCCTGCTCGCCCCGCTGCTGGCCCTGACCCCCGCCACCCCGGCAGCGGCCGCCACCGGCCCCAACGCCATCACCATGTTCGGTGCCGGCGTGGTCGGTGGCCCCACCAGCATCGTGGCCGCCCCCGACGGCAACCTCTGGTTCACCGACCAGTTCAGCGGCCAGGACCGCATCGGCCGGATCACCCCGTCGGGGGTCATCACCCACTACACGGACCCCAACCTGAACGGGCTGACCGACATCACGGTGGGGCCGGACAACAACCTCTGGTTCACCGGCCCGTTCACGGGGGGCAGCCGGGTCGGCCGGATCGACCCCGACGCCGCAAACCCGCAGTCGACCATCCAGACCTGGCCGGTCAACGGCCGGCCGAACAGCATCGCTCCGGGCCCCGACAACAAGGTGTGGTTCACCGGCGACGGCAACGTCAACCTGACCGACGGCTACGTGGCCAGCATCGAGACCGACGGCTCGCCGATCAACTACTACCCCAACGTCAACCTCGAGGCCCCTCGCGACATCACCCCGTTCGCCGGGTCGCTGTGGTTCACCTCACCCCTGACCAACCGGGTCGCCAAGGTGACCACGGCCGGCGTCATCACCACCTACACCAACGCCGCCATCTCCGGCCCCAGCGGCATCACCGTGGGCGGGGACGGGTTCCTCTGGGTGTCCAACACCGGAGCCAACGACGGCATCGTCCGGATGAACTCGTCGGGCACGGTCCTCAACGCCTTCACCTCGCCGCGGATCCACACCCCGGTCGACCTCACCATGGGGTCGGACGGTCGCCTGTGGATCACCGACGACACCTTCCCCGACCAGATCGTGCGGATGTCGCTGGGCGGTACCCAGATCGGGGACTTCCCCCACCCCGACTACTTCGGTGCGGCCGAGATCACCAGCGGGCCCGACGGCAACATCTGGTTCGTGAGCCAGGAGCACGCCCCGCATCGGGCGGCTGACCCTGCCCCGGTGCAGCGGGAGCCTGGCCACCGTGTTGCTCGGGCCCGACGGCTTCGGCGCCCCGACGGGGGGCAACGACGTCATCGTCGGGACCTCGGGCCCGAACACGATCAACGCCGGGGCCGGCAACGACAAGGTCTGCGGCCTGGCCGGTAACGACCGGCTGAACGGCCAGGGCGGCAACGACACCCTGAGCGGCTCGTCGGGCGCCGACCGCCTCGACGGTGGCCCCAACAGCGACGTCTGCCGCGGCGGGCCCGGCGTCGACACCAAGGCCGGGTGCGAGTCCAGCACCGGGGTGCCCTGAGCCGGCCGCGGAATCGACCGATCACGGTCCCGTCACCTAGCGTTCAGGTTCCGGCGGACCGACAGGAAGGCAACTGGTGACCATCACCCCCCGTGACGACGAGACACTGATCGTGACGACCAAGGGGGAGGTGAGCGAGGCGGCCCGGGAGTACGCCGTGGGCAAGGTCGACCGGCTGCACCAGCACGCCCACGGCCAGGTCCTGCTGACCAAGCTCAAGCTGACCCAGGACCACGGCCGCGACGTCGAGCACAACGCCATCGCCGAGGCGGTCCTCGACGTCGACGGACGGCTGGTCCGGGGCCAGGTGGCCGCCTCCCGCCTGGAGGAGGCCGTCGACCTCCTGGTCGACCGGATGACCCGTCAGCTCGACCAGGCCGCGGCCAAGACCCGCGCCCAGGAGCGCCGGGCGGCCAAGAACCGGCCGCCCCGGGCCACGGTGGCCTCCGACGACCGCGAGCTGGTCGCCCACAAGTCCTTCGCCATCGACCGGGCCACCGTCGAGGAGGCGGCCTTCGACATGGAGGTCATGGACTTCGACTTCTTCCTCTTCACCGACGCCGACGACGGTGCCGACAAGGTGCTGCACCACGGCCCCGACGGCGAGCTGGCCGTGGCTGCGGGCCCGCCCGACGAGACCGTCGACGAGGCCCTCGAGCGCCTCGACGCCGGCGGCGAGCCCTTCGTGTTCTTCCGTGACACCGCCACCGGCCGGGGTGCCGTGGCCTACCTGCGCTTCGACGGCCACTACGGGCTGATCACCCCCGCCGACGGCTGACCCGGCAGGGTCAGGTCAGGGGTGGCGTCGGTCGCTCCTGCTGGCATCCTTGACGGTCGCCGAAACGGTCGGATCCGTCGTTCGAGGAGCCCTTCTCACCCATGTCGTTCAAGGTCGGAGATCGCGTCGTCTACCCGCACCACGGGGCGGCGGTGATCGAGAAGAAGGAGAAGCGGCGCATGCCCGGCCCGGAGGGCGAGGAGAAGGAGTACCTCGTCCTGCGCATGGCCCACGGCGAGCTGACCCTCTCGGTCCCCTCCGACAACGCCGAGACGGTGGGCATGCGGCGGCCCATCGCCCGCGAGGACGTCGAGGACCTCTACCAGGTGCTGGCCAAGCGCGACGTGCGCGAGCCCTCCAACTGGTCGCGACGGTTCAAGAACCACCAAGAGAAGCTGAAGTCCGGCGACGTCTACCAGGTGGCCGAGGTGGTCCGGAACCTGGCTCTGCGCGAGGCCGACCGGGGCCTGTCGGCGGGCGAGAAGTCGATGCTGGCCAAGGCCCGCAGCGTGCTGGTGTCCGAGCTCAGCTTCGCCCTCGACGTGTCCGAGGACGAGGCCCTCGAGCAGGTCAACGCCCAGCTCACCTGATCAGCCCAGGCGGTGCTCCCAGCCGCCCGCGAGGCGGCGGCGGCCCGACTCGTCGCGGACGGTGACCTCGCCGGTGTCATCGGTGCGGCCGATGGCCACCGGCGGGCGCAGGCGGGCGGCGGCGAAGGCGGCCCGGACCCGCTCCTCGTCGGGGGCGGTGAAGCACAGCTCGTAGTCGTCCCCGCCGGTCAGGGCCCGGGTCAGGTCGGCCCCCTCGGCCAGGGGGACCCGGTCGGCCGCCACCTCCACCCCCACCCCCGACGCCCGGGCCAGTCGGCCGATGTCCAGGGCGGCGCCGTCGGAGAGGTCGAGCATGGCGGTGGCCCCGGCCGTGGCCGCCACCCGCCCCTCGGCCAGGCGGGGCACGGGCCGGTGCAGGGCCAGGGCCGCCTCGGGATCGGGCCGACGGCCGGCCTCGAGGAGGGCGAGGACCGCGGCCGCTCCGCCCAGGGCGCCGGTGACGAAGACCACCTCACCGGGTGAGGCCCCCGACCGCAGGACCGGCGCCGGGGCCGTGGTCGTTCCGGTCACGGTGACGGCCAGGTACAGCGCCGGGCCCACGGAGGTGTCGCCCCCCACGAGGGGGCAGTCGAAGCGGGCGGCGCACTCGGCCAGCCCGGCGGCGACCTCGTCGGCCAGGCCGGGGCGGTCGGGGGGCACGGCCACGGCGGCCACCGCCGCCTCCGGCACCCCGCCCATGGCGGCCAGGTCGCTCAGGTTGACGGCCAGGGCCTTGAAGCCGACGTCGGCGGGCCGGGCCCAGGCCGACCGGAAGTGGACGCCCTCGACCAGCAGATCGGTGGCCAGGAGACGGCCGTCGGCCAGCACGGCGGTGTCGTCACCGATCCAGGTCTGGCCGGGGGGCGGCGCCGGGAGTCGGGCGGCCAGACGGTCGAGGAAGGCCAGTTCGCCGTCGTCGCTCACGTGAGGCCCGCCCGGCGCAGCATGGACGGCGGGATGCCGGTCTCGCCCCGGGCGAGCAGGGCGGCCCGCTCGACGTTGACCTCGTCGCGGTCGCGGGCGAGCCAGCGGTCCCAGGGCCCGGGGGCCACGGCGGCGGGGTCACCGGCGGCGGCCACGCAGGCGTAGAGGTAGGCGGCCTGGGTCAGCAGGTCGTCGGGGCCGCCGACGGGGCCGTGGCCGGGGACCACGACCTCGCCCACGGCGGTCAGGTCGGCCAGCGCGTCGGCCCAGGCGGCGGGGTCGGCCTGGAAGGCCAGGGGCGTCACCCCGAACGAGCACGTGGCCCCACCCAGGACCACACCCACGTCGTCGACGACCACGACGAGGCCCTCCTCGAGGTCGCCGCTGACCGGCACGACCCGGGTCCGGGCGCTGAGGGTGGCGGGGGCGGTCACGACGTGGGTGACCGGTCGGGTGCGGAACTCCTCGTCGAGGTCACGGGCGTGCTCGGGGTGCAGGCGGGCCAGGACGGCGACGTCGGCGGGTTGGTCGAGGTGGGCGCTGGCCTGACGCGTGCCGTAGATCGCCGGGCGGGGGAAGGCGGTCGTCCCTCCCGCGTACTCGAGGTGACTGCTCGTCAGCACCAGACGGCGGACGGGCCGGCCCAGGGACTCGACGGCGGCGGCGAAGGGCGCGGCCTGGGCGGGCACGGTCAGGCTGTCGACCACGGTGACGGCATCGTCGTCGACGACCACGGCGGCGTTGGGGGCGCCGATCCCGGGGGTCTCGGCCAGCCAGGCGAGGACGCCGTCGGCCACCTCGACCAGCTCGGTCACGGCAGGTCGATGAGCAGGTGGCGGCTGACGTCGCCGACGAGGCGCAGGTCCATGACCCGCCGACGGAAGGCCCACCCGTCGGCGCCCCGGGCGAAGGTGTCGGCGTAGCGGCCGGCCACGATCGGCTGCAGCGGGATCCCGTCGGTGGCCTGGAAGACCGTGAAGTACGAGCGGGCCGTGGCCCGGTCGCCGTCGACTTCCACCGAGACGTTGGTGGTCACGTGGTGGCTGTGCGGGGTGCCGTCGTCGAAGCGCCGGGTGGTGGCGGCGTAGAGGCCGGCCACGGCCTCGGTCCCCGCGGCGATGGGGGTGCCGTCGGGCCCGCACACCGCCCCGTCGGCGAAGAGGGCCCCGACCCCGTCGAAGTCACCGTCGTCGATGCGCCGGGCGTACTCGTGGATCAGGTCGACGATCTCGTCGCGGTCGCTCACCCCCCGGCACGGTAGTGGCGGGGGCGCCCGGACCCGGCCGGTGGGGCTAGCTCAGGAGGCCGAGGTCCCCGGCGTGGGTGTAGCCCGGGAAGACCGGGGCGGCCGAGGCCAGGCCACCCCGCTTGGTGACGATCTCGGCCAGGACCCGACGCAGGTCGTTCTGGACCTCGAGGTCGCCGTCGGGGCCGTCGTCGAGGGGGCCGCTCGGGTAGTTCCCGTAGAGGCCGCCGTTGACATTGCCCCCCATGACGAACATGACGCCACCTCGGCCGTGGTCGGTGCCGCCGCTTCCGTTGACGCCGATGGTGCGGCCGAATTCGCTCATGGTCACCACCGTGACCTCGTTCATGAGGGGCCCGAGGTCCTGGCGGAAGGCGGCCAGGGCGGCGGAGAGGCCGCCGGCGTACCGGGCGGTGACGCCGTTGGTCGGCGTGCCCATCGAGTCGTGGTGGTCCCAGCCGTCGAGGTCGACGCACGCCACCCGCAGGCCGATGTCGGCCCGGAGGAGGGCCGCCACCTCGCGCAGGCCCTGGGCGAACCAGCGGCCCGGACCCGTCGTCGGGTACAGCCCGCCGTTGGTGTCGTACTGCAGGGGGTCGGCGTCGCGGACGAGGCCGACGGCGGCGAGGGTGTCGAAGCCCTGCTGGGTGAAGGGGTCCCCGGTGGCGTTGGTGTAGACGTTCGACAAGGCGTCGACGCCGAGGTCGCCGTCCCAGAACCCACCGACGGTGAAGTCCTCGATGGAGCTCATGGCCATGGCCCGGCGCTCGCCCCGCAGGCTCATGGCCAGGCCGTTGTCGTAGCTGATGGCCGGGAGGCCGCCGGTGACCCCGGCGGCCGCGAGGTAGCGGGCCAGCCAGCCGTCGGTGACGCCCAGGTTCGCCGA
>CAYTJS010000048.1:0-16928 GCA_964438115.1 uncultured Iamiaceae bacterium | reverse complement strand
CGGGAGGGACCCACCAGGGCGTAGGCCACCAGCGCGGTGATGGTGCTGTAGAGGCCGGTGACCGGGGGCAGCCCGGCCAGGCTGGCATAGGCCATGCCCTGGGGGACCAGGAGCGCCGTGAGGGCCAGGCCGGCGGGGACGTCGTGGCGCAGGGCCGACCGCCGGTAGCCGATCAGGGACGACCACGGCCGGGCCGGCGCCGACCTCGCTCGTACCCTCCGCGCCATCCCCACTCCCGAGGCCCTCACCCAGTGACGCCGGGAACGTAGCAACGGGCCCGGCGGCGCGAGCCCGTCACCTCCGAGTATTCACGACCTCGTCACCGGGTGTTCCGATCTGGTGGGAGTTGGTCACGCCCCGGCGGACCAACTCACGCAATTTCGGAGGGTTCGGCCTCGGGTCGGGGGTCGCGGTCGGGGGCGGGGCGGAAGCGGAACCAGGCCCAGAAGGCCACGCCGACGAGGAAGAACACGCCGAACACGCTCAGGGCCGAGCGCATGGTGTTGCTGTCGACCCCGCCCCAGCGGCCGGCCGAGGGGTGCAGGTACACCTGCACCAGCAGGAACATCGACAGCACCCAGAGGCCCAGCCACGCCTTCTTGCTCCACGAGCGGATCAGGTCGCCGTCGAGGAACTTGAGCGGGGCCAGCCCGAACACGACCGCCTGCAGGCAGGACAGCCACAGCGTGGCCAGGAAGGCGTCGAGGAAGATGATCCGGTTGCCGGGGTCGGGCTGGACCGCCTCGTCGGCGATGGGCGTCCAGGCCAGCCAGGCCACCGCGCCGATCGCCATGAGGGCGATGCTGGCCCACGCCAGCGTCTTGCCGTCGTCCTCGTCGCGCACCGCCTCGCTCAGGGCCAGGCCGCCGAGCACCCCGAACACGAACCCGGGCTGGAAGCCGGCCACCTTCGAGATCACGACCAGGGTGATGGCCAGGATGAGGGCGAACGGGTAGACGCCCAGACGGGCGGCGGCGTCGTCCCCGGCCACCCGGCGCAGGTAGGGCAGGCGGGCGACGTCGTGGACCCCGACGATGATCGCCACCACCAGGGCCATGGCCAGCAGCAGCAGGAACGACGTCAGGTTGAAGCCGAGGTCGAACTCGAGTTGGCCGAAGATCAGGGCGGCGACGACCGACAGGCCGCCGAGCAGGCCCCACGTCGGCACGCCGCTGAAGGCGGCCTCGGCCCGGAGCAGGACGTGGCGGACCTTCGGGTGGGCCCCGAAGATGCGGTCGTAGTTCTCCTCGAGGGTGTTGTCGACGAGGGTCGCCGGGATGCCCACGAGGAGCAGCAGGAGCAGGGCCAACATCGAGTTGACCGCCACGTGCCCCAGGCTCCAGGACACCGAGCTCGGCGTCGGGATGGTGCGTACGAAGGTCGAGCGCTCGGCCTGCGTCCGGCCGCTGTCGTCGGCCGGGGCGGCGGCCACCTCCTCGCCGTCGTCCTCGGCCACGTCGTCATCGACGACCTCCTCGTCCTCGTCGCCGACCTCCTCCTCGACCACGGTGGTGGGCGGCGGGACCGCAGTGGTCACCACCACGGCCTCCGTGGGGCCGGTCGTCTCGGCCACCGGCACCGCGGTGGCCGGCGGTGGGGTGGAGGTGGGCGGCGGCGGCGGGACCGGGGTCACGCTGACCCGGGACGCGGCCTCCCAGGTCACGTCGTCACCGCTGTAGCTGACGCTGATGGGCGCGCCATTGGTGGGCACGACGATCGGGATGGTCGCCCGGCCGTTGCTGAGCTGGCTGCTGCCGAGGTTCTGCTGGCCGGCCAGGACCTGGACCTCACCGGTCGGGGTCGGCGGTGCGCCCTCGGTGGCCCGCCCACTCTTCTGCGGCGGCAGGGGGCCGGTGCTGGTCACCGTGGCGTTCACCACCGCGAACCCCCCGGCCACGGGCTGGGCCGGTGTGGTCGAGAACGACACCTCGGCCCCGAAGCCGCTGATCACCGACACCGGCGTGGAGTCGAAGATCGGGAACTCCATCCAGGGGGACTGGAAGATCATCGCCCCGACGCTGGTCGAGAAGGGGTCCGTCCAGACGAACCGGGCCACGAGGTTGCGGTTCAGGGGCGCCGTGCCGATGAAGATCTCGCCTCCCCCGAAGAAGTCGACCGACTCGGGTAGCGAGAACCCGTCGACCGGGTTCGTCACCCGGGCGACCAGCGTGACCGGGCGACCGACCCGCACCGTGGAGGGGTTGGCCCTCAGGCTGATCCTCATGGTCGGGGCACCCTCGACGGGGACGGCCTGCTCGCGGCCGGCGGTGGGGACCGGCGGCGCCACCGGAGTGGTCGGCGCCTCGGGGACCGACGGGGGTGCCGGCGCCACCGTGGTGGGCGGAGCCGGGGCCACCGTGGTGGGCGCGGCGGTGGTCGGGGCCGCCGTCACGTCCGGCACCGTCGTCACCGCCGGGGTGGTGTCGGGCGCCGGGTCGGCGAGCGCGTCCGGGCCCCCCAGGGCGAGCACGCCCAGTCCGAGTACCAGCACCAGACCACCACCGGCGACCAGCCGGTCGACCAGGCCCTTCCGATTCACCCCCGCCTCCTGCTCGGTGGAATGGGGCGACGGTATTCGACCCGGAGGCCACCCGAAAGGCGGTGACAGCAACTGTTCACGCGGACGTAACGGAACCGTTCACCCTGGTCCGGGCCCGACGAGCGTCGCCGGCGAGGGCCCCGTAGCCGCGGAGCACCCCGGGCAGGCACCGCAGCGCCCCCACCAGGTCCCGACCGAGGCCCACCCGGTACCGGGACGGCCGTGGACCCCGCCGCTCGGGCACCCAGCACGAGTGCAGCAGCAGGGCCGGCCGGAAGTCGGGGGCGGTGGCCCGGGCCACCGGGCCGGCGTCGACGTGGGCGGCGTCGAAGACCTGCACCTCCTTGGGACCGTCGCGGTGCACGACCACCACGACGTAGCCGTCGTCGGGCCCACGGGCTCCGACCCGGGGCACGAAGGTCGGCGGCGACGGAAAGGCGCCGTCCTCGTAGGCCCACACCTGGGTCACCGCCATCTCGTCCACGTCGACGGTGGCGAGGGTGCCCGGGGTGGCCTGCGCCGGCAGGTCGGCGGCGGCCACGACGCCGTCCTCGGCGTCCTCGTACAAGCGCCACCACTCCTCGGTGACCATCGCCGGGTCGAAGCCCGTGCCTGCCGTCCACAGCCGTCGCAGCCGGGCCCGGGCGTCGGGGTGCTCCACGTCGGTGGTGGCCAGGACCCCACCCCACACCCGGTCGACGTCGACGGCCGCGGCCGACTCGACCACCTCACCCGAGGCCGGATCCACGACCAGTCGGGTGAAGACGGTGGGCTGCAGGCCGAAGGTCAGCGCCCCGTCGTGGTTCGGGTCGACCAACTCGCCGGTTTCGTGCACCCGGCTCTCACGGGTCACCGTGAGCAGCAGGTCCCCCAGGGGGATCTGCTGGAGGACGATCCGCACCCGACCGTCGACCTCGTCGTGGTCGACCCACAGGTGCCCGGTGGGCATCGGCACCCGCACCTCGGTGGCCCGCACCCGGCCGCCGGGCGTGGTGGACGCCAGGTCGGCCTTGGCCACCAGCCAGAGCGTGGTGTGGTCCTGCATCCGCCGGGTCCGGGCCCGGGTCGTGACCGAGCCGGGCTCGATCACGAAGGGAAGGTCGGCGAAGACCAGGTGGTCGCTCGACACCTTGATGTCGTGGATCGAGTCGAAGGGCGACATGCCCTCGACCCACCACCGGCGGACGGGGCCGTCGAGGTCCCACCGGGCCAGCGAGGTGGGGGTGGCCGCACCCGGCAGGCTGACCTGGCCGTAGTTCACGAACCACAGGCAACCCTCGTCGTGATCCACCGCCGGGTGGGCGGCCACCGCGCACAGCGGCTCCACCAGGCCCGGGGCCGAGGCCAGCCACTCGTCGTTGGCCCCGACCGGGGTCACCACCTCGAGGGTCTCGGGGTCCACCTCGACCGGTCGGCCGGCGTCGTAGCCGACGAAGAGCCGGTCGGCGGCGGCGGCCACGTTGGTGTTGGCCAGGTTGGTGACCCCGAAGGGCGACACCTCGGCGAAGGCGACCCGGGCGAAGAGGAAGGGCAGCCACCGCCGCAGCCGCCACAGCCGGGTCCGCACCAGCCGGTGCTGCACCCGGATGCGACCGGCACCGTCGGGCACCAGGTGGATCTTCTCGAGGAGGCCGTGACCACCGAACCAGTGGCCCCCCGGCGACCGCTTGTCGGGGCCGACCACGACCACGGCACCGGTCACGTCGGTCGGCCACGTCCCCTCGACCACCGTCAGCCGGTGCCCGCGCTCCCCCTGCCCCCAGAAGAGGTTCCCCGTGATCCCCATGACCGTCCATCTTCGCCCAAGTCGGCGCACCGGCCGGGGCGAACCACCGACGCTCAACCGAAGGCGGCGGCCAGGAACTCGCGGAAGGGGCCCTCGTCCACGGCGATGTGGAGGTGGTCGCCCCGGCGCTCGATGTGCAGCGCCGGGCAGAAGAAGGAGCCGTCACCGAGGAAGAAGTGGGGCGAGCCCACGACCTCGCGGGCCCGGCCCGCCGCCCAGTCGGCCTCGACCAGCGCCCGGGCCTCGTCGGCGGCGGGGAGGGGCACCCCGTGGGCGGCGGCGATCCCCGCCAGGACCTCGGCGTCGCCGACCGGTCGACCCTCCTCGAAGAGGGCGGCCCGCACGGCCAGGTTCACGGCCAGACCCACCTCGTCGCCGGCGTCGTAGGCGGCGGTGGCCAGCCCCAGGGCCCGGATCGTGCTCTCCGGGAAGGCGGCCACGGCGAATCCGACGAAGAGGTCGTCGGCCACCTGGGCCCGCAGGTCGTCGATCTCGTCGGCCACGAAGCCGGCGTCGAGCGGCTGCCCGTTGACCAGCTCCAGGGGCCAGGCCCGCACCCGCACCGCCACCTCGTCGGCCCCGGCCGCGGCCCGGGCCGCGACCACCCGTCGGAGGCTGACGTGGGCGAAGGGACAGGAGACCTCGGCGAACACCTCGACGGTGCGTGCGCTCATGGACCCACGCTCGCGCGGGTCCGGGCGCCGGCCCAACTCACACCCGGGCGCCGTCCAGGCGGTCGGCGGCGGCGGTCACGCCGGCGGGGCGACCGAGGAGGTAGCCCTGACCCACCCGCACGCCGAGGGCGAGCAGGGTGTCGCGCTCGGCCTCGGTCTCGATGCCCTCGGCGACCAGCTCGAAGCCGAGCTTGGCGGCGATGGTGACGGTGGCCTCGACCAGGGCGGCCTGACGGGGCCGCCGGTCCACCCCGGCCACCACCGCCCGGTCGATCTTCAGGTGGTCGACCGGGAGGGCGGTGAGGTGGCCCAGCGGCGTGAACCCGCTGCCGAAGTCGTCGAGGGCCACGAGCACGCCGGCCGCCCGGAGCTGCTCGAGGTTGTCCGACGCCACGCCGAGGTCGGAGAAGGCGGCCGTCTCCACCACCTCGACCCCGACCCGGTCCGGCGCCAGCCCGGCCGCGGCCAGGTGCCCGAGCAACCGGTCCGCCGACGTCCGCTCGCCCAGTTGCAGGGGCGAGAGGTTCAGCCAGAAGCAGCCGGTGAAGGCCGACCCCAGTGTCGCGTCAGCGGCGGCCACCGAACGGGCCATGGCCTCGAAGAGCAGGTCGGCCCCGCCCAGCTGCTCGACGGCCCGCACCCAGACCGCGGCCGGCACGTGCTCGTCCTCGGCCCGCCACCGGGCCAGGGCCTCGAAGCCGACCACGGCGCCGGTGACCAGGTCGAACTGCGGCTGGAGGTCGGCGGTGACCGCACCGGCGGCGATACGCCCGGGGAAGTCCCGCATGATGTCGCGCAGGACGGGGTCGTCGAAGGAGCAGAAGCTCCGGTGGGGGGCGCCCTTGGCCTGGTAGAGGGCGATGTCGGCCTCGAGCAGCAGGTGGTCGAGGTCGGTGGGTCCGGCGGCCACGGCGATGCCCCCGCTGAGATCCACCCGGATCCGCACCGGGCCGCAGGCGACCGGGTCCCGGAACAGATCCTCGAGGGCGGCGACCAGGCCGGCGGCCTCGGCCCGGGGGTCGACGACGTCGTGGAGGACGACGAGGAACTCGTCGCCGCCGACCCGGGCGAACTCGCGGTCACCGTCGTGGTCGGCGAACCGACGGTCGAGCAGGGCCTCGGTGCGACGGGCGAAGGCCAGCAGCAGCTCGTCACCGACCCGGTGGCCGTAGGCGTCGTTGACCGCCTTGAACCGGTCCAGGTCGATCTGCACGACCACGTGGCCCGCCCGGTCGGGGTCGGCCAGCCGGGGCGGCACCCGCTCCTGAATGGCTCGACGGTTGGCCAGCCCGGTGAGGCCGTCGGTGGCCGCCGCCCGCTCGAGCTGGGCCATCCGGGTCCGGCGGCGCCACCAGAGGACCGAGGCCGTGGTCCCGGCGGTGAACACCAGCAGGAGGGCGCCGAGCAACAGGAGGTTGCCCCGCACCTGGCCCTCGTCGGCGAGTTCCGCCAGGCGATCCGTCTCGCTCTGGACCGTGGCGGTCATCACCGCGGCCAGGTCGGCCTGGACGCGGTCAGCGGCCAGCCGCATCCTCTCGAGGGTTGCCGGGGGCGGCGTCGTCGTCGGGGCCGCATCGCTCCAGCGATCCAGTTCGACGAGCCTGGTGGCCAGGTGCTCGACGAAGACGGCGTCCAGGCCCGCCTCGGCCGCCGGGAGCTGGCGCCGGACCGAGGCCCGGGGCACCCAACGGCCGCTGAAGGGGTCGGCGGGATCGGCGGCCAGCCAGCCGGTGTCACCCGCGGTGACGTAGGCGACCGAGCGCAGGAAGTAGCTCTCGGCCGCGACGGGGACCGGGGGTCGGGTCCGCTCGTACTCGACGTCGATGGCGTCGTTCAGGACATAGGACGGGATGAGCACCACCTCGCCGAGGTCGGCCAGGGCCCGACCCCTCGGCTCGTGGCCCGCCGGCTCGGCAGCCGTCGCCTGGAGGGTCACGATCGCGTCCCAGAGTTGCTCGGCGGTCCGGTCGACCCGGTCGAGGCGCTGGTTCTCGACCACGGCCAGGAGGGCCTCGGCCCCCTCGGCGACGGCGTCGTCGGCGGCGGCCAGGTCCTCGAGGTCGTCCACGACCTCCCGCACCACGACCACCCGCCGCTCGCCCAGCGCGTCGCCGACAGCGGGATCGGTGGTCCCGAGGTCGGCCAGCGCCCGGGCGTTGACCTCCCGCAGGCCGACGTCGCCCACCCGCCACACGGCGGTGGTGAGCCGGGTGGCCCGGCCGGCATCGACGGCCTCGTCGGCCCCCTGGAGGTTGGCCATGGCCAACAGGAGCAGGAGGAGGGTCCCGAGCGCGGCGAGGGGCAACGGCGCGTACACCACCAGCCCTTGCCGCACGCCCTCCTGGCGCCGTGTTCGCATCCCGCCTCCCGGTCACGCCTCGGTACGTCATCGGCGCCGGCCGGGTCGGCCTTGACCCGATCGGGTGCCCGGGCTCAGCCGGCGATGGCGCGGCGAGGGGTCGTCGGGCATCCCACGCGGGAGCAAGGACCGATGAGAACGCCCGCCGTCGGCGGCCTCCGCGGCCAGGTCGGTCGCGACGCGGCCGACACCGGGAACTGGCCGTCGCCCCGGTGTCAGATGATCTTCTTGGGCGGGTGGTCCCGGTAGGTGCCGAGGTGCTCGCGGAGGCCCGAGAGCATGGCCTCGTTGTAGGCCAGCTTCCGGGTCAGGTAGGAGTGCTGCTCCTTGGGGTCCAGGTAGAGGTTGTAGAGGCGGGCGTAGGTGTAGTGCTGGGTGATCCCGGTGAAGCCGCCCGGCCCCCAGGTGTCGGTGTCGTCGTCGCTGGTCGAGGCGATCATCATCTTGTACTCGCCGCAGCGCACCGCCGAGAGCGTGTCGAGCAACCAGTACCAGACGTACTTGCGGTTCGAGCGGGGGTCGGCGCCGCCGAGCAGGAACGAGGTCTGGTCCACCCCGTCGATGAAGCGGTCGTCGGGCAGACGGTCCTCGGCCCCGGCCAGGTTGAGCACGGTGGGCAGCAGGTCGCTGAAGCAGAAGAGGCCGTCGGTGGCCCGCTCGGCGTCGATCATCCCCGGCCAGACGGCGATGCCGGGCACCCGCATCCCGCCCTCCCAGGTCGAGCCCTTGGCGCAGCGGAAGGGCGTGAAGGCGGCGTCGGGCCAGTTCTCCATGTGCGGCCCGTTGTCCGACGACAACAGGATCATGGTGTCGTCGGCCTGCCCCGTCTCCTCGAGCACGGCCACCAGGCGGCCGACGATGTCGTCCAGTTCGACGATCGTGTCCTTGTAGGGGTGGCGGGCCGGCGACGAGCCCAGGAACTTGTCGAGAGGGTAGTTGTCGAAGTGCGCCCCCCGGGTGCCCAGGTAGCAGAACCACGGACGCCCGCCGTCGGCCATGCGCCGCACGAAGTCCTCGGTGTACGCGCACCACTTGTCGTCGAGCTGGGAGAGCACCGGGATGGTGACCTCCTCCACCTCCTCGAGGTCGCCGTCGCGCTCGGCGTGGACGAAGCACTTGTTGAACGGGATGTTCTGCAGCCACTCGGTGCGGGCGTCGGAGTAGACGACCTCGGGGAAGTAGTGCGGGTCCCGCCACTCGCTGTACATGTCCGACACCGACAGGAAGCCGTAGAAGTCGTCGAAGCCGACGTGCTGGGGCTGGGACTCGCGGTTCTCGCCCAGGTGCCACTTGCCCACGGCCTGGGTCACGTAGCCGGCGTCGGAGAGCAGCTGGGCCAGGGTGATCTCGCCGTCGAGGCCGCCGGCCTCGCCGTACATCGGTGGCCGCTGCAGGCCGTGGCGCATGGGGAGGCGGCCGGTGAGCAGGGTGGCCCGGCTGGGCGTGCACGACGGCTCGGAGTAGCAGGACGTCATCAGCATCCCCCGCCGGGCCAGGCGGTCGACGTTGGGGGTCGGCGCCCCGACGGCGACCCCGCCGCCGTAGCAGCCGAAGTCACCCCACCCGACGTCGTCGAAGAGCACCACCAGGACGTTGGGACCGGGGCGGCCGCCGGCCCGGTACCGGGCCAGGCGCTCGGCAGCCTCGGCCACGTCGGCCTCGTGGACGAACTGGCGTTCGCGGTTGGGGGCCAGGCGGGTGGTGGGCGAGGCAATGGGGTCGAAGGCGTCGACGGTGGTCACGCCCGCGACGTTACGACGCGGTCGGGACCACCCCGGGCGGGTGGACCCGCTCACCCAGGACCCAGCCCCGCGACGGCTCCTCGGCGATGTCCTCGGACATGAACCGGGCGAAGGCGGCCTCGATGCGGGGGTCGACCTCGGCGACACCGGCCCCGTCGGTGAGGTCCAGCACCGCGCCGTCGTCGAGGAGGTCAGCGACCCTGTCGTCGAGGAGGTCAGCGACCTGGGGGCCGAACCAGGACGCCGCCTCCTGGGTGAGCCGCTCCAACTCGGCCTCGTCCCGGAGGCGCTGGGCGGCCTCCTCGGCCCGGAGGCGCAGGTGCTCGGCCTCGGCCCGAGCCCGCTCGACGAGGTGGTCGGCCCGTACCTGGACCTCGGCCAGCGAGGTGGCCACGGTCGATTCGGCCGCGGCCAGGGCCCCCTCGAGGCGCCCCACCCGGTCGGTGGCCTCCTGGGCCCGCTGCTGCCAGCGGGCCAGGTCGGCCCGCAGGGCCCGGTTGGCCGCCTCGGCCCGCGCCAGTCGGTCGGCCAGTGCGCACAGGCGCGCCCGCGCCGCGCCCATCAGGGCGTGCACGTCGTCGGGGTCGTACCCGTGCCGGTTGACCCGCAACCTCGTCGATGCTGCCGTCGGGGTGGTGGACATGGCCCACGCCACCTTTCGGCCCGCGTTCCCGAGCCCAGTCCAGCCCACCGGAGCCGCCCGCGCAAGGATTAGGTTCGCCCCGTGCACGAGCGACGGGTGTGGGCCCTCGACGGGCCGGCCCGGGTCCTGCGGGTGCTGCTCCTCGTGACCGCCGTCCTCTCGGCCGTGTTGGCGGTGCTGGCCGTGCGCCTGCTCGACGAGCTGGACCGGGTCGACCCGACCGCGGTGGTCGGGTCCCAGGACGCCCAGGACGCCCTCGACTCGTTCCTCGGGGCCATGAGCGCGTTCGGCGTGGTGGTGGTGGGCATCGGCGTGCTCTTCGTGGTGTGGATGTGGCGGGCGGCCCGCAACAACCAGGCTTTCGGCCGCCCCGGCGCCCTCGGACCGGGCTGGGCCCTCGGGTCCTGGTTCATCCCGATCGGCAGCCTCTTCCTGCCGGCAGTGCAGCTCCAGCAGCTCTGGAAGGGCGCCGATGCCGGCCTGGGGCGCGACGACCCCGGCTGGAAGCGGGTCAAGGGCAGCGGACGGCTGTGGGTCTGGTGGGTCAGCTTCGTGCTCGGCCAGCTGCTGGCGTTCGTGGGCTTCAGCGTCGTGACCTCGGGCACCGACGGCGACGGCCAGGTGACCGTGGCCGGCCTCGCCGACCGCCTCGACGAGGTCGAGACCGCCCTGGCCGCCTTCGTCGCCGGTCAGGTCGTGCTGATCGTCGCCGCCGCCCTCGGCGCCCTGACCGTCGTCGCCGTCTCCCGCCGCCAGGCCATCGCCGTCTCGGCCCTCGGGCTGGGGACCGGCGACGGCGGGGACTGGGTGCGGCGCCGCGCCCCGGCGGCCTGGCTCGACGACCCGACCGGCCGGGCCGACCTGCGCTGGTGGGACGGTGAGGTCTGGACCGAGCACGTGAGCCGGGGCGGCGTCCAGGGCACCGACCCGCTGTAGGTCAGCGCTCCTTCAGCAGGTCCCGGATCTCGGTCAACAGGTCCAGCTCGGTGGGGCCGGCGGGGGCCTCCTCCTCGGGGCGCCGCAGCGCGTTCACCGCCTTCACGATGAGGAACACGGCGAAGGCGATGATGACGAACGAGATCACGGCGTTGAGGAACGCTCCATAGCGCAGCTGGGCATCGCCGAGGTCGGCGGTCAGCGCGCTGAAGTCGGGCTGGCCCCCCACGGCAGCGATGAGCTGCATGAGGATGTCGTTGGTGAACGACACCACCACGGCCCCGAAGGCCGTGCCCAGGACGACGGCCACGGCCAGGTCGAGGACGTTGCCCCGGTTGACGAACTCCTTGAACTCCTTGAGCACGACGCTCTCCTTCCCTGAACGGTGAGCGTCCATACTGGCCCGATGCGGGTCAGCACGTCCCTGTCGAGCACCTACCTGGTGGACGACCCCCGTCAGGGGGCCCGGTGGATGGAGGAGCGGGCGGCCGCCGCCCACGCCGCCGGCCTCGAGGGCCTCTACGTCGGCGACCACCACGCCGTGCCCGTGCCCTACTACCAGAACGGGCCGATCCTGGGTCGGCTCAGCACCGTCTGGGCCGACCGACCCTTCGGCGCCCTGTACCTGCTGCCCCTCTGGCACCCGCTGCTCGTGGCCGAGCAGGTCGGCACCCTGGCCGCCCTGGGCACCGGGACCTTCGTGCTCCAGGTGGCCATCGGCGGGGGCGCCGACCAGTTCGACCCGATGGGGGTCCCGCTGTCGGAGCGGGTCGCCCGCTTCGAGGCCGGGCTCGCTGCCGTCGTGGCCCTCCTCGCCGGCGAGGAGGTGGACGACCCCGACGGGCCCTGGGGCATGCGCTCGGCCCGCATCGCCCCGATCCCCGCCGAGCCCGTCCAGGTCTGGATCGGCGGGGCCGGCAGCAAGGCCCTGGCCCGGGCCGCCCGCCTGGGCGACGCCTGGTACGCCGGTCCGGAGCTGACCGACGAGGTCGCCGGCCGGAAGCTCGAGGAGTACCTCGGCCACGGCGCCGAGCCGCCGTGCCGGCCGATCCGCAAGGACGTCTACCTGGGCGCCGACGACGCCGACGTGGCCCGGGTCCGCGGCCCCCTCGACGCCCACGGCTACCGGGGCTTCGACCTCGACGCCGTGGTCACCGGCACCGTCGACGAGGTGGCCGAGCGCTTCCTCTCCCTGGGCGAGCGGGGCTTCGACGAGGTGGTCGTGCGCCAGCTCGCCCCCGACCAGGCCGACGCCCTGGCCTCCCTCGACCGCCTGGCCGCGGTGCGAGAACGGGTCGCCGCGGGGTAAGCAGGGGCGGTGCCCCTCGCCCGCCGCGAGTTCCTGGCCGCCGCCGCCGCCTTCGCCGCCGCCACCGCCTGCGGCCTCTTCGAGGGCGACGACCGTCGTCGGCTGGCCTACGGCTCGGCGCCGTCCCAGTTCGGTGACCTCTCGCTCCCCTACGGCGACCCCAAGGCCACCGTGGTCCTCGTCCACGGCGGGTCGTGGCGCACCGGTGAGGAACTGGCGCTGATGGAGCCCATGGCCGCGGACCTGCGCTACCGCGGGTACGCCGTCTGGAACGTCGAGTACCGACGGGTGGGCGAGCCCGGGGGTGGCTGGCCCGGCACGTTCGAGGACGTGGCCGCCGCCGTGGACCACGTGGCCGCCCTGGCCGACGACCACCCCGTCGATCCCGACCGGGTCGTCGTCGTGGGCCACTCCGCCGGTGGGACCCTCGCGTTGGGGGTGCCCGGGCGCACCCGCACCGTGGCCCCGCTCGGGGTGGTCTCGCTGGCCGGCGTCACCGACCTGGCCGCCTGCCTGGACGACGCCGACCTGGGCCCCGCCTGTGCGGCGGCGGTGGGCGGCACCCCGGCGGAGGTCCCCGCCCGGTACCGCCGGGCCTCACCCGTCGAGGCCCTCCCCACCGGCACCCGGGTCGGCCTCGTCCACGGCCGGGCCGACGTCGTCGTCCCCGTGACCCAGAGTGAGAGCTACGCCACCGCCGCCCGCGCCGCCGGCGACGACGTCACCCTCGACACCGTCCCCGACACCGGCCACTTCGAGGTCATCGACCCCACCCACCCCGCCTACACCAAGCTCACGGATCAGCTCCAGGCCATGACCCGCTGATCGAACCCTCTCCTGCTAACCGGCCAGGATCCAGCCGCGGCTGGGCTCGTCCTCGATCTCGTCGGACATGAAACGCTCGAAGGCGGCGTCGGCGGCCTCGTCACCGAAACCGGTGAGGGACTCGGTGGGAGCCTCCGACCCGGTGGAGGCCAGGCTGGCGCTGTCCTCGATGGCAGCGGCGATCTCCTTCACGTCGGTGGGGAGGGAGACGGCCTCGATGGCGGCCTCGGCCACCTCGGCGGGGTCGGCGGGGGCGGCGGGCACCTCGGCCGGCGCCGGCGGGGCGACCGGGCGGGGCTTCTCGGGCATGCCCTTGGCCACGGGCTGACCGAGGCAGTCGGGGCTCTCGGCCACCTTCAGCATCTCGGTGGCGGCCATGCGGATGCGGGTGCGCAGCTGGTTGCGCACCTCCTCGAGGGCCATGGTCTCGGCGGCGACGGCCAGCCGCAGCGTCTCCAGCTGGGCCGACTCGTCCTGCACCCGCTGCCACTCCTCACGCAGCTTGAGGCGCTCGTCGGCGTAGCAGCGCTGGGCCTCCTCACGGGCCTGCTCGACCATGGTGAAGGCCTGCTGACGGGCCTGGCCGAGCAGCTCGTCGGCGTCGGCCTCGGCCCTGGTCAGCACGCCGGCGGCCCGGTGGCGGGCGTCGGCGATGGCGGCGTTGGCGGTGTCCTCGGCCAGGGCCAGGGTCCGCTCGAAGGTCTCGCGGGTGGCCTCGGCGTCGCGGGCCCGGCCCTTCCAGTGGTCCAGCTCGTTCTCGGCCACCTCGAGGCGACCCTCGGCCTCCCGCAGGCGGCCGACGAAGCTGACGACCTGGCCGCCGAGCTTCTCGAGGAACTCGGCGACGTCGCCGGGGTCGTACCCACCACGCTTGGCGACCCGGAAGCTGGGCTCACCGAAGAGACGACGAGTGGTCTCGTCGCTGATCGGGACGGGGGCGATGGCGTCGGACATGAGGTGGCTCTCCTGGATAGGCCGGATGACCTAGAGAGAGGTTCGGCACCCCGGCGCCGGACTTGAGCGTTCACTCCTGCCGCGAGTCGTCGGCGGCGGCGCGGAAGATGCCCTGGGCCATGAGGGAGGACTCCTCGCGGCGGCGCTGCTCGTAGACCTCGGCCCGCACGGCGTGGGCCCCGACGTCGTCGGGGTCGGCCTGCACGGCCCATTCGGCCAGCTGGGCCGCCAGCCGCAGGTCGCCGTCGGCGGCCACCTCGGACGCCCGGCGGGCCAGGACCGGGGCCCCGCCGGCGAGGGCGGCCACCTCGGCGGCCAGGGTGGTGTCGGCGGGCGGCTTCAGGCGGGCGGGGTTGCCGTCGTACCAGCCGCCGTAGAGGCGCCAGATGTTGCGGACGACGAACTCGGGCTCGTCGTAGACGGGCTGCATCCACGGCTGCTCGAGCACCTCGGGCGCGACCCGCACCTCGTGGACGATGGTGTCGAGGGTCTCGCCGGCGTTCATGCGGGCCAAGACCTCGGCGACCAGGGTCTCGAGGGTGTCGGCCACCCCGGTCAGCACCCGACGGATGCGGTCGGCCCCGGCGATGGGCAGGCCGTGGGCGGGCAGGAACAGCTCGGCGCCCTGGTCGGCCATGGCCCGTAGGGCCTGCACCCACTCGCGGGGATAGCGCTGGACCTTCTGGGGGTTGCCGGCGTTGGGGAACACCCAGATGAAGAAGTCGCCGGCGCACAGGGCCCGGTGCTCGGGCAACCAGGCCCAGGTGTGGTCATCGGTCTCGCCCTTGCCGTGGTGGAGCTCGACGGTGGTCCCGCCCAGGGTGAGGACGTCGTCGGCCACGTAGGTGTGGTCGGGGCGGATCCAGTCGTCGAAGAAGGTGGACGAGGGCCGACCCGGGAACTGCCGGTTGTTGATGACCGCGTTGTACCCTTCGGTCAGCTCGTAGCGCTCGAAGCGGGCGGCGACGTTCTCGTGGCCGACGATGGTGGGGCGGGTGTCGTCCCGGGCCTCGGCCTCGTCGAGGTAGGTGCGGGCGCCGGCGGCGTGGTCCCGGTGGCCGTGGGTGTAGACGATGGTCCGCACCGGGGCGTCGGACCAGCCGCGCAGGGAGGCCAGGCAGGCCGGGGCCAGCGCGTCGAGACTGGTGTCGAAGAGGGCCAGGCCCTCGTCGGTGGCGACGGCGACCACGTGGGAGAAGGACTCGACGACGGCGATGCCGTCGGCCACCTCGGACAACTCGGTGGTGATGCGGTTCACCGACCCCGGGCCCTCGTACTCGCCGTGGTCGATGACGCGCTCGGACAGTGCCAGCAGGTCGGCCATCGGTGCTCCCCTCGTCACCCCGGGTGCTACCACACCCGGCGACGGGCGCCGGCCGGGTCGGGCCTCTACCCTCCCGGCGGATGCGACGGATCGCCGGTGGGGCCCTCGTCGTCGGCCTCGTGCTGGCGGGGTGCTCGTCCTCGGGCGACGACACGACGGCCACCACCACCACGGCCGGGCCCACGACCACCCTGCTGGCCCCGGCCACCACCACGACGCTGCCGCCCCGGGCGGTGACCGAGGTCGACGCCTGCGCGCTGCTGACCCCGGTCGAGCTGGACACGCTGCTGGAGGACGCCGGCGCCGGGGAGCCCACCCCGCCCTTCGTCGAGGTGGACCCCGGCGGCGGCGTGCCGCCGTACGTGACCGCCGAGTGCACGTGGCCGTCGCGGGAGGACCCCCGGCTCGTCCTCCACTACCTCGCCCCCACGACGGCCACCGACGGTGTCGGTCACCTCGAGGACGTCCTGGCCCAGGGGACGGGATTCGCCGAAGGTGGCCGGGTCGTCCCCCAGCAGGTGGGCAACCAGACGGTGGGCGTGCTCCTCGACGCCGAGGGCCGGGTCGTCGAGCTGGCCGTGGTCAAGCGGTCGGCCCTGCTCTACCTGCTGGTCGGCGACGAGGTCGACGGCCGCGACCCCGAGGCCCTCGGCACCTACGGCCGGGCCCTGCTGGCCGCCCTGGTCCGTGCCCCCCGCTGAGGGATCGGCCGCCGAGCCTCAGCCCCCGAACATGGCCACCCACTGCTCGGCGGTCTTCGGCGTGAAGACGACGTTGTGGCGACGGGTGTCGCCCATCGACGCCGAGGGGTCGGGCGAGTACAGGTGGCCCGGGAAGAGGACGGCGTCGTCGGGGACCTTGGCCAGCCTCTGGGTGAGGCTCTCGTAGAGCGCCCGGGGGTCGCCGCCGGGCAGGTCGGTGCGGCCGCAACCCTCGAGGAACAGGGTGTCGCCCGCCACCAGACGGTTGTCCACGAAGAAGCACTGGCTGCCCGGGGTGTGGCCCGGCGTGTGGATCAGCTCGATCGGGACGGCCCCCACCCGGACGACATCGCCGCTGGTGTGGGTGACCAGGTCGCTGTCGTCGGCGCCGGTGACCCGCTTGACCCATTCGGCCTCGTCGGCCTGCACGTGGACGGGCACCGGCCGTAGGCGGAGCAGCTCGCTCACCCCGGCGATCGAGTAGCCCATCATGTCGCCACCCACGTGGTCCGGGTGGTAGTGGGTGGCCAGGGCCCCGACCAGGGACATGCCGTCCTCGTCGAGGATCCCGAGGAGGTCCTTGATGCCGTAGGCGGGGTCGATGACCACGGCCTCGCCGGTCTCCCGGTCGCCGATCAGGTACACGAAGTTGACCATCTGGCGGGCCAGCGGGTCGGTGGTGGCAAAGTCCCGCCCCGAGAGCAGCTGGCGGAAGTAGAGACGGTCGTCGGCCATGACCGGAGGTTAGGAGGGCACAGCGGCCGCGGCCCGGAGGCGGCGGTCCCACGTCGCGTTGAAGGCGGCGTCGGCCGCTTCGTGGGCGGCCCGTAGATCGGCGCCGGGCCAGGCGGGCGGGGTGAGTCCGGCGGGTAGCAGGGGGTCGGCCTGGAGGTGGCGCAGGCTGGCCGCCAGCAGGAGGAACCCCTCGCGCAACGGTGCCGGGTCGGCCGCGAGGCGGGGCCCCATCCCGTCGAGGCGGTCCGCCAGGGCCCGCGCCCGGTCGGCCCAGCCGTCGAGGTCCCAGAGTCGGCGGGCCAGGGCGACGGGATCGGCGGGACGGGCCTCGAGGGCCAGGCCCTGGGCGGCCACCACCGCCCGGGCGGCCGGCAGCCGGTCGGGGTCGAGGTTGGCGGGGC
>CAYTJS010000047.1:0-17423 GCA_964438115.1 uncultured Iamiaceae bacterium | reverse complement strand
ATGGCGTCGCCGGCGAGGACCGCGCAGTCCGGCTGCCCTCGCAGTCGGTGGGCCGTTCGCGCCGCGAGCTCCGCGTCCATCTCGATCCCGACGATCCGGTGGCGCGGGTGGTAACTGAGCCAGTGGTTGAGCACACGACCCCGCCCACAGCCGATGTCCACGAGCACGTCACCTTGGCGGACGCGATGCCGGAAGATCCGCCGCAGCGCCACGTGGTCACTGTTCTCGTGGGCGACCGAACCCACACCCGGGCGGCGCCAGCCGCCGGCCAAGGGCGCCCCCCAGCGCAGGTCGATGACAGCGTTGCGAAGCGCCCGGGGGACGTATACGAAGGCCTTCACCCACTCGCTCCCGCTCATCTCCTACAGAGTGTAGGAGACAGTGGGCCTGTTTGTCTCACATACCCCATTGGGGTACAAACGGCTCGTGGCGCTGACAGCTGATCGGCCAGCCGTCGGAGGGACCCGACCGCTCTCGACGGCCGAAGAGTGGGCCAGCCTCGGATTCGGGCTCTGGATGGTCGCCGGGCTCTTCCTCGACGGTTGGGCCCACGACGACGGCCGGCCCGAGTCCTTCTTCACCCCGTGGCACGCGGTCCTCTACAGCGGGTTCGCAGCCACTGTCCTCGCTGCGGTCGCAGCGGTGTGGCGGCGACGGGGTCCGTCCTCGTCGCTGCGCGCCGCCATCCCCCCTGGACACGAGCCCACGCTCATCGCGCTGGCTGCCTTCGGCCTGGGCGCCGTCGGCGACCTCGTGTGGCACGAGGGCTTCGGCATCGAAGTGGGCATCGAGGCCCTGCTCAGCCCGACCCATCTGGTCTTGTTCGCCAGCGGACTCGTGCTCCTCAGCGCACCGCTCCGGGGAGCCTGGAACCGGCTCCGAGACGCCCCAGACCTGCGGGCCCTGCTGCCGGTGGTGCTGAATGTGGCCCTCCTCGTCGCCGTCAGCGCCTTCTTCCTCGCCTACCTGTCGCCGTTCGTCAACGACGCGTCGGCACAGCGGTTCGACCCGAGCCGTCTCCCACACGACCATCCGAGCACCGACGTCGAGGAGCTCCAGCAACTCCTCGGTGTCGCTTCCGTGCTGGTCACCACGGTCCTGCTCGCTCTCGCGACACACGCGTTGCTCCGACGCTGGAACACGCCCGTCGGCACCCTCACCCTCACCCTGGGGCTCGCCAGTGCGTTCCTGATCGGAATCGACGAGTTCGGCGAGTGGTTCGTGATCCTCGCCGGTCTCGGCGCTGGCGCCGTCGTCGATCACCTGCACCGCCGACTGGGCCCGACCGTCGCCGTCGCCGTCGCCGTCGGCCTCTTCTGGTCGTGCTACCTCGTGCTGCACGCACTCGTCGGCGATCCGGTGGCGTGGTCGGCCGAGCTCTCGGGCGGCGTCGTCACCATGGCATCACTCCTGGCCGCCGCGATCGGCCTCGTGGTCCATCTCCCAGCGCGACCAGACTACGACACGAAGTAGTAGCTAGGGTCCGGGCCGTGCAGCGCGCCCGGCCCTCGACATGACGCCTGACCCGACTCCCCGGCCCGGGATGAACAAGTGGATCCCCCTGGCGGTCGTGCTTCTGTTGGCACTTGTCATCGCCGCGTTCATCATCTCGGGCCTCCTGGGGGATGACGGCGGCGGCGGGATGGACATGGACCACGGCGCGAGGGTCACCGGGCCGTCTGCTCACCCGTGACCGCGAACGCGATCCTCGCGGCGATCCCGTCACCACCGTCCGACGCGATCGATCTGGGTCCGCTTCAGCTCCGCGCCTACGGGCTCGCGATCGCCGTCGGCGTGCTGGCCGCCGTGTGGCTGGCCAGGAGGCGCTGGGCCAGCATCGGCGGCGATCCAGGCCTCGTCGACCAGCTCGCGGTGCGGGCCGTGCCCGCCGGCCTCGTGGGTGCCCGGCTCTACCACGTGGTCACCGACTGGCGCAGCTACCAGGGACGGTGGCTCGAGGCGCTCGAGATCTGGCAGGGCGGTCTCGGCATACCCGGCGGTCTCATCGGCGGGATCGTCGTCGGCGTCGTCTTCCTCCGGAGGCGCGGGATCGACGTCGCCACCTTCGCCGATGCCGCCGTGCCTGGCATCCCCTTGGCGCAGGCGATCGGCCGCCTCGGAAACTGGTTCAACCAGGAGCTCTACGGTCGCCCCACCGACCTCCCGTGGGCCCTCGAGATCGATCCCGACCACCGGCCCGCAGCGACCCCCGAGGCAGTCACGTTCCACCCGACCTTCCTCTACGAGGCGCTCTGGAACCTGGGGTTGCTGGTCGTGCTCCTCGTCCTCAGCCGCAGCGGTCGCCATGCGCGTGGCCAGCTGCTGTGGATCTACGTCGCCGGATACGGACTCGGACGCTTCGTGGTCGAGACCCTCCGGAGCGATCCGGCCAGCCTCGTCCTCGGGGTGCGGGTCAACCTGTGGACCTCCGCCGCCGCCGTCGTGGGCGGTGCGTTCATGGCCTGGCGATCGTCACGAGACGCCACGTCCATGGACACGCCCCCCGAGGTCCAGCAGGCGCCCACCTCCGGGGTCGCCGGGCACTGACCTCTGCACCTCGGTGCTACGACGCTCTGTAGGGTTCCCGGCGATGGGATCGTGGCGACGGAGAGTCGTCTTCGTGGCGATCGTGCTCGCCCTCGCAGCCTGTTCGGACGGGTCCGACCCCGCGCCTGGACAATCGAGGTCGATCGACCACGTCCACGGGCTCGGCGTCGACCCTGACGACCCTGACGCGTTGTTCCTCGCCACCCACCTCGGCACCTACCGATATGCCGACGGCGAGATCACCCAACGGGGCGAGCTCCTCCAGGACACGATGGGCTTCACCGTCACCCCCGAAGGCCGGATGCTGGGCAGCGGCCACCCGGACCTGCGAGACGAGTCCATCGTCGAACGGGGCGAGCCTCCGCTGCTCGGTCTGATCGAGTCGCTGGACGAGGGCGCGACCTGGCAGCCGCTCTCACGTCAGGCCCGCTCGGACTTCCACGGGCTGCAATCGGTCGGCGACCAGTTGTTCGGCTACGACTCCACGGCGGGGCGGTTCATGGTGACCGCGGACCTTCGCCAGTGGGAGACACGCTCGCGCCTCACGTTGACCTCCTTCGCCGTGTCACCGGAAGATCCTCGTCACGTGGTGGCGACCGACGCCGACCTCCGGGTCATCGCCAGCAACGACGGTGGTCGGACCTGGGACCCGGTCCCGGATGCCCCCATCCTGACCTATCTGTCCTGGTCCGAGCAGGGCCTCGGAGCGCTCGGGCCAGAAGGCACCTACTGGACGTCCTCGAACGGTGCCCGGTTCCGCCAGCTCGGTCACATCGAGGGAACCCCAGGCGCGCTGCTCGTCACCGACGACCGGATCTACGCCGCCACCGACGCGGCCGTCGTCCAGTCCGACGACGGCGGGCGCACCTTCGAGGAGCTCATCGCCCTGGGGTGATCACACCTCGACGGCGGCGAGTGCTTCCGCCAGCTCACTGCGGTCGAAGATGTGGTCGAGCCGCCGACGGATGACCCCGGTTCGGTCGGCGAGGAAGAGCGCGGGTTCGAAATCCAGGCCGAAGGCCTGGACGGCCTCGGTGGTGCTGGCGAAGCCTGACGACTCCGAGGCATCCATGTAGACCTCGGCGTGCACGAAGTCGAACGACGGATGGTCGTCGCGTGCCTCCTCGAGGAGGTCGAGGACGGGAGGGCAGTAGGTCACGGCACAGGTCCCGGGGGACGCAACCAGGACCGCCGATGGGCGCCCCTCTCGGCGGGCCTCCCGCACGGTCAGCTCGTGCAGCGAACAGATCGGCTCCCGAGTGCAGATCGGCGTCACCCCCCGAGGATCAGCACTCGTCGGCGTCTCGACTCCAGGCAGCCTCTGGCCGGGCCCGATCCATCCCGAGGACCTCGGTCCGACGTTGATCGTCGCCTCAGCCCGCTCGCCGTCGATCTCGACTTCGACGCGATGCAGGCCCGGCGCCTCCGGGCGGAACGAGATGGGCGCGTAGGGCCTCGGGATTCCCTCGCTCCTGGTCACGATCTCGGTGGGACCCAGCACCGTGCGGTCGTGCGCCGTCACCGTCGCTCGGACGCGGTCCGGAACCTCGGCGAGGAGGGTCCCGGTGCGGTCGGCGAAGGCAAAGGGCAGGCGGTGCTGTCTTCCGGCCTCGGCCGCACCACCGGTCGCTGCGAACAGGGCGACGAGCGCGACCGAGCCGGACATGGCCGGCCGGTTCGGGTCGTCACCTGCGGAGCTACATGCCGCGAGCGCCAAGGTGCTCAGCCCTCCGAGCAGGATCGACCGGCGACTCACCGGGCGGCCGGGCGAGCGCTTGCCGGCGGGGTCGGGCGAACGAGCGGGCGGGTTCGTGACCGCTACGTTGGCATGAAACGACACCGTGTCGTACTCGCCGAGGTCGCCGTGATGATCCAGCCCGCCCAGATCCTGGCGGCCAGCGGCATCTCCTCGATCCAGCTGGTCGCCGTCGGCCTCGCTGCCTTGGCGGTCTATGTCCGGGGGCCGGGTCGGGAGGCCTGGAAACGTGCTCGGGACCGGCGGCTCCACCCGGCGCGCGCCGCTCGCTTCGCCGCGTTCGCCATGACCGTGATCGCCGGCGCTCTGATCGTCACCGGGATGGCCACCACCAACGAACCTCGTCCGCCCCGCCCTCGAGCCGTCGTCGCCACCGTCACCGATCCCGACCGTGGCACGAGTCGCGCCACCTTTGTCCTCTACGACCCGGTACCGGGCGGCGCCGATCAGCTCTCACCCGATGCGCTCAGCGGCGCCAGCTACTGAGCGCCGCACCGCCCTCATGGGCGGCAGGGCTCAGGTGGTCGTCCTCGGCGATCGGCGCCTGGCTCGACGAGCGATGGATCGGCTCGCCGAGCTCGAGCGCCGTTGGAGCCGATTCGAGCCCACAAGTGAGGTGTCCCGAGCGAACGAGCAGGCCGGCGCCCCGGTCGAGGTCAGCGATGACACCTTCCTGCTCTGCACGCTCGCTGAGCAGGCCCACCGCCTCACCGGCGGCGCGTTCAACCCGCTTCTCGGCAACCACCTGTCGGCCCTCGGGTACGACCGCAGCTTCGAGCTGATCGGTTCCGGCCATCTCCACGAGGAGCCTCAACCCGACCCGTCGTCCGGCGTGGCGATCACCTGCGACGAAGCCACCCGCACGGTGACGATCCCGCACGGGCATCGGTTCGACCCCGGCGGTCTGGGCAAGGGTCTCGCCGCCGACCTGGTCGTCGAGGAGCTGATCACCCACGGCGCTGCCGGCGCGTTGGTGGACCTCGGCGGTGACGTGCGTGTCGCCGGAGAGAGTCCGCGGGAGGGCGGGTGGAGCATCGGGATCGAAGACCCACACACCCCCGGCCGTGAGCTCCTGCGGGTCGGTCTCTCCGACGGCGCGGTCGCCTCCTCGAGCCGGCTCCGCCGCTGCTGGTCCCACCATGGAGAGAGCGTCCACCACGTGCTCGATCCGCACGGCAAGCCGCTGCGCAACGGCATCGCCGCGGTCAGCGTGCTCGCCGACCGGGGCTGGCGAGCGGAGATGATCACGAAGCACGCCTTCGTCGCGGGGTCCGATGAGGGGCTGGCGGTCCTCGACCAGCACGACGTCGACGGGGTCATCGTCCGCGACGACGGCACCCAAGTGCGCACGAAGGCGCTCCTGCACCGGGCTGCATGAGCGGGCAGGGCTGGTGGTACGTCACCCGAGCCAGCGGGATCGTCGCCTGGATCCTGCTCGGCGCCTCCGTCGCCCTCGGAACCCTGCAGAGCGCTCGTCGGACCTCAGGGCGGTCGCCGGCGTGGTTCGTCGACCTGCACCGGGGACTGGCCGGCATCGCCTGCTGGGCCCTCGGCACCCATCTCGTCGCCTTGATCGCCGACAGCTTCGAGACCTTCGATCTCCTCGACCTGCTCGTCCCGTTCAGGGCGCCGGTCGATCCTGGCGGCGTCGCCTGGGGCATCGCCGCGCTCTACGTCGTCGTCGCGGTCGAGGTCAGCTCGCTCGCGGCGCGGCGTCTTTCATGGCGCACGTGGCGAACCATCCACGTCAGCGGCCTGGTCGTCTTCTGGCTGACGACCATCCACGCCATCCAGACCGGGACCGACACCCAGAACTGGCTGTTGCGCATCACCGCCGTTGCCGCAGCCGCGGCCGTCGCCGCGGTCTCGGTTCTCCGCCTTCGCCCAGCTCGCCACTCGATGGACACCACGGGAGGCATGTCCGCCTGAACGTCACCACCGGCACGCGGCTGCTGTCTCGCTCACCAAGGGCCCGGCCCCCGAATGCGGCGGATCAGGCGTCCGCGATGAGGGTCGCTGGCGACCTGTTCACCAAGGCGACGGGGGTGACTGCGCGACCGCAGCCTCGTAGCGTCCGAGGAGGAGGTCGAGGCGCAGGGGCTCGGCGCTCAGACCATCGGCGTCCCACTCGGTGCGCGGCACGCCGAAGAGGTCGCCGGCATACACGTGGAGTGCGGCGCTCCACGACCGATCCGGGTTCCTGACCGCGTGAATGGCATCCGGTCCGAGGAGCAACATCTCACCGTCGGCCAGGACCCGGTCAGCTGCGACCTCGAGTGAACCATCATCCCGCCGCTTGTAGAGCCGGTGGTCCTCGTGACCGGCGAGCATCGCAATGGCTGCACCCATCCGGTGGTCGTGCGGCGGGTCGTACATCCTCGGCGGCCATTTGATGAGCATCACGGTGAGGTCGGGAGCGACATGGACGATGCCGGCCCCGAGCTGCACAGCATCCAGCGCCTCGATGGCCGCCGTGCCGGCGCAGCCGGCGCGCTCGAGCGGGTCGCGAAGCGAGCTCGGGGAGTCGGCGACTGCGGTACGGCACTCACCGATGAATTCGTCGACGTCGAAGCCAGGACCAGCCATGAGGCCATACTGAATGAACATCATTCATTCGTCAACCGGCGTCTAGGCTGAAGGCATGCCGGAGCCGCCCGTCCTCGGTCAGGCTCGCCGCCGGCGGATCGCCAAGCCGGCCGATGAGCGCCGCAGCGAGATCCTCGAAGCCGCGGCGCGGCTGTTCTTGGAACAGGGGTACGAGGCCACGACCGTGCAGATGATCGCCGACGGCTCGAATGTGGCCGCCGGGACGATCTACCTCCACTTCGCCTCGAAGGAGGCGGTCCTCGCCGCCCTGCGTGAGGCCTTCGAGGCCGGTCTCCTGGACCGGGTGGCGACCGTCGCCGACGAGCTCCTGGCCGAGGAGGGTGCGTCCGGTGAGGAGGTGACCTACCAGGAGGTGATCGACCGCTTGGTCGACCGCATGGTGGCCTACATGGTCGAGCGTCGAGACCTCGCCCAGGTGGTGGCCCGACACATCGGGCGGGCGCCGCTCCCGGGCGGCGGCCTGACCGAGGTGATCTCCCGCCTGATCCGTGAGGGCGTCCGACGTGGCTACGTCGCGTGCTCCGACCCTGAGATCACCGCCTACCTCTTGAACGTCGCCACGGCCACGGCGGTGAGCTCTGCTGTTGCGTCCGCCGACGAGGCGATGCTCGACCGGGTGGTGCGCCAGACCAAAGAGCTCTACATCAAGGCGTTGGCGCCCGACAGCTGAGCTCGCCCGGTTCTCACGAGCGGCCGAAGCGCCAACGATGGAGGAGGACGCCAATGGCCCAGGACGCCAACGAGAAGTACCGCCGGGTGGCGAGCAGCTACGACCGCTGGCTCGCCCCGGTCGGGCGGCTCCGTCGGAACGCCATCGGCATGCTCGGGCTCAGCCCGGGTGAGACGGTGGTCGACGTCGGCTGTGGCACGGGTGCCAGCTTCAGCGCCCTCCGGAGCGGTGTCGGTGAGCAGGGCAGGATCATCGGCATCGAGCAGAGCCCCGACATGCTGGCGCTCGCTCGGCGTCGGCTGGAAGAGGAGGGCTGGAGCAACGTCACCCTCATCGAGTCCTCGGCCGAGGCAGCCGACATCGGAACCACTGCGGACGCAGCCGTCTTCTTCCTCACCCATGACCTCATGCGGTCCGAGCCGGCGATCGACGCCGTCCTCGGCCAGCTCACGGCCGCCGGGCGGGTCCTTGCCGTCGGCTCGAAGTGGGCGCCTTGGTGGGCGGTCCCGGTCAACGTCGCCGTCGGCCTGATCGCTCGCCGCTATGTGACGACGTTCGAGGGCTTCGCCGCTCCGTACACCGTGCTGCAGGAGCGGCTCGACACCTTCACCGTGAAGCCGGTCATGTTCGGGGGCGGCTACGTCGGCGTCGGATCGCATCCAAGAGCGCCTCGGTGATCGCCTCAACTGGTCCGTTCATGTCCGAGCGTGAGGCTGCTGACGATCTGGCGTCAGCAGTTCGACGCGTCCGAGGTTCGGGTCAGCCCTCGGTGGTCTCGGCGGTCTCGACGGGGAGTCCGGCGCCGATCCAGTCGGCCTTGCCGGCGGTGTAGCGGAGGACCTTCGTGAACCCGTGGCCTTCGAGCAGCTCTGCGGCGAGCGCAGAGCCCTGACAGGTGTCCGACGAGCAGTAGACGACGATCTGGCGATCGGTGCCGCCCAGTTCGGCGATGGTCGCTTCGGGGTCGTCGAGTCGGCCTCGGATCGCGCCGGGGAGGTGCTCCTTCTCGAACCAGCCCGGCCCCTGCGCGTCGAGCAGGGTGACATCACCGGCTTCGAGTCGCTCGAGGAGCTCCCTCCGGTCGATCTCGCGCGCCATCAATGCGCCCTCGCGCCGAAGTCGGCGGTGTCGTCGAGCACCGTGTAGGTCTCCCACGGGACCCCGTCGGGATCCTGGGTCCACACCTTGTCCTGCGTGGCGTAGCAGCACGTGTGGGTGTCATCCACCTTGAACGGCAAGGCCAGGGAGGCGAGCCGAGTGGTCTCGGCGACCACGGCGTCGGTGTCGGCGACCTCGATGCCAAGGTGGTTGATGGTGCCGGGCTCGCCCTCGTCCTCGATGACGATCAGCTTCAGCGGCGGATCGGCCACGACGAAGTTGGCGTACCCCGGTCGGTGCTTGGCCGGGCCGATGCCGAAGAACTTCGAGTAGAACGCGACCGCCTCGTCGACGTCGCGCACGTTGATCGAGAGCTGGAACAGTGTCATGAGACCTTCTCGTTGGTAAAGTGATACATGAAGTCATGTAATAGTGCGTGTGGAGCTCGATGATGTCAACCCCTGAATCGACGACCGTCGATGCGGCGACGAGCGCTCTCGGTCGGCGCCCCCTGCTCGACGACGCTGCGGCCGAGTCGCTCACCACGCTCTACAAGGTTCTCGCCAACCCCCACCGGCTCCGGCTCCTGCACGCGATCGAACGGGCCGGCGAGCTACCGGTCGGGGAGATTTCGAGGGAGGTCGGCATGTCGATGCAAGCGGTCTCGAACCAGCTCCAACGTCTGACCGACCTTGGGATCCTGGTCGCCCGCCGCGACGGCAACCGCAGCTACTACCGCATCATCGACCCGTGTGTTCCCGGCCTCATCGAGCTCGGCATCTGTCTGGTCGAGGAGAACCAGCAGCGCTCTCGGTGAGACGGCCTCGACGTCGACGAGCAACGACTCGACACTGCGCGCCGTCGAACGTGACCGTGATCTGAGGCCCTCGACCGAACGCCGTCGTCCGCCTAGGCCGTCGGTCCGGCGATGGGTAGCTTCGAGGCGTGATCTGCTCGTGCTGTGGCGAGGATCGCGACCTGGCCCGCATGGCGGCGCTGTTGTGTCACGACGAGGTGAAGCTCTGCCGGGTGTGCATCGGTTGGCTGGGTGCGCAGGCGGGGGTGCCGGACTCGACGCCGATCCTGCCCGTGCGGGACATCGACGAAGCGGTCACGTTCTTCGAGGGGGCCGGCTTCGATGTCCGGGTGTACGAAGGCGGAGGGTTCGCCTTCGTCGAGTACGAGGACGAGAGCGTCTTCGACCTGGACCTCTGTGAGCGTGTGGATCCCGACAGCAACGGGGCCGGCTGCTACCTCATCGTGACCGATGTCGACGGCTGGCACGGTCGGCTCGTCGCCGCCGGGCTCCCTGTGACGCCGGTCGAGGACCAGCCGTGGGGCATGCACGAGTTCACGCTCACGGACCCCAACGGGAATCACATCCGGGTTGGCAGGAGCATCGACAGCTAGTCGCGCGGGGCCGGCGCCACGTCCCGCCACGTGTCCCGTCCGAGTGTGACCGCGGCGTCGAGCCCGACGACCTCGCCCGGGGTCGTCGCTCGGTTCACCACGCCATCGAGGTGGCCCTCGGAGCAGTAGAGGTCGGCGTGGGCGCAGAACGTGGCACGGAGATCGTCGGTGGCTTCCATCATGGGGAGCCAGAGCACGAGGTCTTCGGTGGGTGCAGGCCGGCCGACGCGCACGTCCACGCGCAGCGCGCGTCCGCAGCCGGGACAGTCCGAGCGTGCGACGGCGTCGAGGCCGAGTGCAGCCGGGATGCCGATCGCGTCGAAGGCGCACCAGGTGAAGTGGGGGACGTGCTCGTGCTCGATCGTGTGCCGGCCTGGCCGAAGGGTCAGACCGTGGATGCCGACCAGCCGCCGGTCGTCGTCGAGCTCGGCTCGTCCCCGTGCTGCGAGGAGGGCCGCAGTCCTTCGGGCCTCCGCGGGCGATCCGGGCAGCAGTTCTTCGGGCCGGCGTGCCTGACCGGCCCAGATGGCGTTGAACCCGGCCACGGCGAGCTGCTTGCCGATGGCGGTCAGACCTTCGCCGAGCAGGTCATCGTCTTCCAGACAGCAGGCGTCCTCCGAAGGCGGATCAGGCACGGGGTTCGTCCTGCTGTGTGGATCGCAACGCAGCTATGAGCTGGTCGACCGACGGCGCCCGCTCGAGCGCGCCGCCGACGTCGAAGAGCCGACACGACACCGACGCCTCGACCCCTGGGCCGGCGAACGGGTCGTCACGGTCGAGCAGCAACGTCGGCGAGCCATGGAGTCCTCGCCGGTCGGCGTCCTGACGGGTCGCCACCTCGGTGACGCGGACGTCGGCCGTCACCCCGGTCGTCTCCATTGCCACCCGGAGCCGACGGCGGAGCAGGTCGACGTTGGGGCAGTCCGGGACGTGCAGGATCTCGACGTCCACGCTCGCAACCTAGACCTTGCCATGCGCTGGAAGGTCGAGCGTGCTGATCGGTGACGACGCCGTCTCCCGCTTCCGCCGCCGGTAGTCCTGGCTGGCATACCGCTGCGGCACGCCATCCTCTCTGCAGTCCGCACAGAAGTGCCTCGGGCCCCGTGGCCGGCGCGCGGGGGAGTAGGGCAGACGACAGTGGCTGCAGAGGAGGAGTCCTTCGGAGCCACTGAGCCCCACGGCGAGCATCGTTGCCAAAGCCCCGAACAATGACCGCCCGCCGAACGTCAGCGTGGGCTCGGGGCCTCGCCAGTCGAACTGCACGTCGACCGCGGCCATCCGAAGCCACTTCCTGATGCCGTAGGCCAGCGCCAGCCGTGCCTCCTTCATCTGCGGGATGACCACGCGGATCTCGCCGATGACGCCGCGTTCGGGAAGGGTCGTCACCCTTCGGAGGTGCTCACTGTTCCGGTCATCGGGCAGCACGAAGTGGGGGAAGAGCGACCTGAGGGGGTCCCAGTCGCTCATCGTGGTCGAGAGCCCGCGCTTGACCCTGTCGGCCAAGTCCAGGAAGGCGCCTGCCTGGCCCGCGTACTGCCGCCAGAGCTCCGTCGGTTCGCCTACGAGAGGGGGGTCGCCGGCGACCATCGGCGAACAGGTGGTCCACGGATCGCTGGCGAGCTCGGCGACGACGCCGCTGCTGTGCGTGCCGGGCATCCCGTGCTCGCAGAGGTTGAGCATCCCCCACTTGGAGGCGAAGTCCAGGATGTGTTGCTCGTCGGCGTCGGCGAGCCGAGCGAACTGGGCAAGAAGGCCCGCCTGGTGGGCGCCGACCTTGGCCCGGTCTCCTCGGCCTTCGGGAACGAGCCAGCCATCAGCGAGGCGAACCGATCGAGGTCGCAGCCACGTGCTGACCTCGACCGACTTTCCCCCGATCCCGAGGGCCTCGAGGAACGGCGACTGCGTCATGGTGACATCATATTGAATCGACTCAAGCCCGGCGGTCGCCGGGGCATGATGGACGCTTCAGGAGGTGGGCCATGGGTGCCACCACAGAGACCGGGGCGAAGGCCACCGGGAAGACGGGCGTGAGCGAGAAGCAGCTCGCCGCCAACAGGGCGAACGCCCAGAGGTCGACCGGGCCCAGGACCCAGGAGGGAAAGATGACGTCCTCACAGAACGCAATCAAGCACGCCCAACACGTGGTCACCGACTACCCGATCGTCGCCGGCGCCCTTCGCGAAGATCCGGCAGCCTTCGAGGCTGCTGGCAACGAGTTCCTGGAGGGGCTGAAGCCCCGCGATGCTCTCGAGCGGGCCCAGGCACTCCGGGTGATCGCTGCGTTCCGCCGGAACGAACGGCTCGACCGATTCGAGGCAGCGGCGCTGGCAGACGATGGTCGGATGGACGAGTTCCACAGGATGCTCGTCCCGGACGTCGAGGTGATCGGCTACCTGATCGGAACGGCCGCCAACCTCATGTCGGTGATCGAGGAGGATCTGGACGCAGGAGACGATTGGTGCATCGAGCTCCGGTGGGACGAGGACGACGACGACCCCGAGCTCATCCACTGGCAGGACCTGGCCAAGTTCATCCGGTATCAGGGCCCGGACAAGAAGGTCGGGGTCAAGGGCATCTGGACGGGCAAGCGCGAGCCGCGCGACCCCGACGAGTGGCGCAAGGCATACAAGGCCTTGGTGGCCCATCACTGGGACGACCGTGAGGCGTTCAGGGTCTGGGCGCACAAGACGTGGCAGGACCTCATCGTCGCCCAGTACAAGCACGAGGGCCGGGATGTCGAGGTCGCCTCCAAGCGTGCGCTGAACGGGACCCTTGAGAAGACGGCGAAGCTCAGGAACCACTCGCTTCACGAGCTCACGCTGGCGCTCGCGACCTACGAGCAGCTCCAGAAGCGGCCGCTGGCCAGTCAGGAATCGCGAAACGAACCCATTTGGAAAATCACTGAAATATACGGATATTTATTAGAAGATGAGGAGTAGGACGGTGTCAAACGAGGGTCAAACGCACCTCGCCGGACGGCAGACCCGCGGCCCGAACTGGGCATCAGCAACGCCGACCTGAGCCGCACGAGGTCGGGCGAGTCTGGACCCACCACACCCTGGACGGACGCCCTAATCGGGCTCATAACCCGAAGGTCGGCGGTTCAAATCCGCCCCCCGCCACCAAGTTCTGAGAGGCCCCTCCCACGTGGGAGGGGCCTTGTCGCGCCAGGTGGCTGAGATCTGCTTCGGTCACCGCACGGAGTCGACCGGGACCCTCCTGACCGGGCCTCTTGCCGACCACCGGAACGTCGGCTGGCGGGCCAGCGCAGGGCGGCGCAGACTCCCCGCCGTGCAGCACGACCACTGGATCGGCGGGACCGCCGTGGCGCCGTCGTCGGGGCGCTACCTGGCCACGTCGGATCCCGCGACCCGGGAGCCCGGGGACGAGATCGCCGCCGGGACGGCGGCGGACGTGGAGCGGGCGGTCGAGGCCGCCTGGCTGGCCCAGCCCGGCTGGGGTCGGCAGGCGGCGGCGAATCGGTCGCGGGTGCTCCATGCGGTCGCCGACCTCCTCGCCGCCCATGACGACGAGCTGATCGAGCTGGAGCGGGCGTGTACGGGCAAGATCGACCGGCAGCTCCGGCTCGAGGTCGACATGTCGGTGGCGTACTTCCGGTACTACGCCGGGGTCCTCCAGGCCACGGGCGGGCGCACCATCGACCTCGGGCCGGGTAACCACGCCTACACCCGGCTCGAGCCCTACGGCGTCGTCGGGGTGATCACCCCCTGGAACCTGCCGTTGAACCAGGCCTGCCGGGCGCTGGCCCCGGCCCTGGCCGTGGGCAACGCCGTGGTGGCGAAGCCGTCCGAGATGACCTCGACCACCACCCTCCGTCTCGCCCAGCTCGCCAGCGACGCCGGTCTGCCGGCGGGGGTGCTCAACGTGGTCACCGGCGCGGGACCCGACGCCGGCACGCCGCTGGTGCAGGACCCCCGGGTGCGGAAGGTCGCCTTCACCGGCTCGGTGCGGACGGGACAGGCCCTGGCCCACCTGGCCGCGGACCGGCTGCTCCCGCTCACCCTGGAGCTGGGCGCCAAGTCCCCCCTCGTCGCCTTCGCCGACGCCGACCTCGACCGGGTGGTCGACGCCGCCGTCCACGCCATCGCCTTCAACGCCGGGCAGGTGTGTTCGGCCACGACCCGGCTGCTCGTCGAGCGCTCGGTGCACGACGAGGTCGCCGCCCGGGTGGTCGACGCCGTGGGGCGCCTCGAGCCCGGGGTCGACTTCGGCCCCCTCATCACCGAGGCGCAGTTCGAGAAGTTCCTCGACTACATGGCCTCGGCCCGGTCCGAGGGACTGGTCCCGGCCGTGGGTGGCGGTGCCTACCCCGAGGGCCCCGCCGCCCGGGGCCGGTACGTGGCGCCGACCGTGTTCGTCGACGCCCCGCCGACGGCGCGGATCGCCCGGGAGGAGGTGTTCGGTCCGGCCCTGGTCACGATGCCGTTCGCCGACGAGGCCGACGCCGTCGCCATGGCCAACGACACCGACTACGGCCTGGTGGCCGCCGTCTGGAGCGGCGACGTCGCCCGGGGGCTGCGGCTGGCCGAGCGGATCGACGCCGGCCAGGTCTCGGTCAACGGCGGTCTGCTGACCATCGAGACGCCGTTCGGCGGCTTCAAGCAGTCCGGGTACGGGCGGGAGAAGGGCCTCGAGGCGCTCCAGGACTACGCCCAGACGAAGACCGTCAGCCTGGCGCTGGGCGACGGTCCCGGCTGACCGCCGGGCCCGGTCGAACCGGGACGCCCGGTCCCGCCCCCGCTGACCTCCCCGGCCCCGACCGGGGCCCTGTTCCGGAGGACGGCACACGCCCTGGGCACCCCGGGGACCGGTGCTTAGGGTCGGCCAGGACGGGGTCGCCGGAGGTGGCGAGCCGTGGCCGCAGGCCCAGCGTGCGGCCGGAGCGCCACCGCCGCAGGCCTCGCGGAGCAGGCGCGCCGAGCGGGCGTGACCCCCGAACCAGTGGGAGGCGCAGATGTCCAGCGGCGAACGACCCGAGCACGGGTCGGCGTTGATGGTGAACATCGCGGACGTCGAACCCGTCCCGGTCAGCACCCTGACGGTGGCCCACGACCAGGGCTCGTCCCGGGCGCTGGTCGACGTCAACACCTGCGGCAGCCCGGACCTGCTTATGGCGAACTTCCGGATGGCGCCGCACCAGCACCACCCCCGGCACCGCCACGCCAACGTGGGCGAGATCTACTTCGTCGTCGACGGTCGCTGCCGGATGGAGGTCGGCGACGCGGTGCAGTGGGTCGAGGCCGGGACCGCCATCTACGTCCCGCGCGGCACCACCCACTGCGTCGACACCGACGAGGTGGGCGTCTCCCTCCTCGTCATCTATCCCGAAGGCGACCACCGGAACGTCGAGAAGGAGTTCGTGCTCCCCGACTCCGAAGAGAGGTTCTGACGTCATGAGCAACCCGGATCAGGTCTTCCGCGGCAAGGTGGTCAGCCTCGACGGCCACGCCGCCGACCAGGCGCTGGGCATCTCCGGCGAGCGACTGACCGCGGTCGGCGACGCCATCGGGGCCGCCGCCGGCCTCCACGAGCCGAGCGTGCTCGACTTCGGCGACCGGTCGCTGCTCCCCGGGTTCATCGACACCCACGCCCACTCGGTGACCGGGGTGATCGGGGTCGACGAGATGGTCGACTGCGTCAACGTCTGCAACTCGATCGACGACATGCAGCAGCAGCTGCGGGACCACCTGGGCGACGTCGGTGAGAGCGGTTGGCTGGTCGCCCGCGGCCTGCTGATGCTCGATCAGCGCTGGAGCGACGGTCGGTACCCCACCCGCGAGGACCTCGACCGCGTCAGCACCACGGTCCCCATCGCCGTCCGCACCGGCCACCTGGCCATCCTCAACACCCGGGCGCTGGAGGTCGTCGGCATCGAGCAGTACATCGGCGTCCAGCACGGTGGCCTGGGCCCGGGCTCGGTGCAGATGGGCCCGGACGGGCAGCCCAACGGGCGCCTGAACAACCTCGAGGGCATCGTGCCGCTGCCCGAGCCGGACGCGGCGACCATGCGGCGCTCGCTGGAGACCGGGCTCCGCCGGGTCTTCACCTCGAAGGGCGTCACGACGATCTGCGAGCTGTCCGACACCCTCGAGTCGACCCAGGTGCTGCTCGACCTCATCGACGAGGGCGCCATCGGTCCCCGGTACAACGTGTTCCTCATGGTCCCGTCGACGATGGACCTGGCGCACGCCCTGGACTGGCGGGCGTCGGGGTTCAGCGATCGACCGGGTCGGTACGACATCCGGGGCATCAAGCTCTTCGCCGACGGCGGCTACGGGTCCTACGACGCCGCGGTGAACCACGCCTACTGCGACTGCGTGGCCCTCGAGCCGGGGTCGAAGGGCATCCTCAGCTTCGCCGACGCCGAACTGGCCGAGGTGCTCACCACGATCTCGGGCTCCGGCATGCAGGTGGCGATCCACACCAACGGCGAGCGCAGCCAGGAACAGGTCTGTCGGATCGCCCGGTCGCTCGACCTCGAGGGCGACCCGCCGATCCGGCTCGAGCATGCCGGCAACTGGGTCTGGGACCCCGCCACCCCGGACCTGTGGCGCAGCGCCGGGGCGCTTCCGTCCTCCCAGCCGAGCTTCCTCTGGACGATGGCCGCCGGCATGCCGGGGCTCTTCGGCGAGAACGGCCGGCGCCACGGGCGGCTGCCGTTCCGCACCCTCCTCGACCAGGGCTGGGACCTGCCCGCCGGGTCGGACTGGATCTGGCCGTGGGAGGAGGCGATCGCCGACCCCTTCTTCAGCATGTGGTGCTGCATGAAGCGCATGGGCTTCGACGGCGATGTCATCGACCCCGAAGAGGCCATCGACTTCGCGACCGCCCTGCGGATGCACACCCTCAACGGGGCCCGCCTGCTCGGGGAGGAGGCCAACCGTGGCTCCCTCGAGGCGGGCAAGCTCGCCGACGTCGTCGTCGTCGACCGGGACCTGTCCAAGGGGGTCACCCCGGACAACGTGCGCGACATCCAGGTCGACTACGTCTTCCGGGGCGGCGAGCTGGTCCACGCCCGGGAGGGCGCCGAGCCGTACGGGGTCGGCGACCGGGTCCCGTGACCACCGACCCCTCCGGTGGCTCGCGGCCCAGGGCGCCGGCCCCGGAGGTCCTCCTCGCCGACCTCGAGTCGTCCCTCCCCTCGCCGGTGCGGATCGCGCAGCTGCGCCAGGACGTGGTCGCCATCCATGACCACCCGCTGGCCGTCGGGGTCGAGCCGCTGACCGGCGTCCGCTTCGAGGACGAGGGTCCGCGCCCGGTGGACCCATGAGCGCGACGGATCCGAGCGGCCTCACGATCGCCGCGGCCCGGCGG